>JBGSQO010000410.1:0-1549 GCA_041738055.1 Filomicrobium sp. | reverse complement strand
ATCGGCACACGGTCCACGACCAGGACCGGGACCTTGCCCGAGGGCGAGTGGCGGTGGATCGCCCGGGCCGTGCCGTCGCGCCGCAGCGGGATGACGAACTCGAGGACCTCGATCCCGGCTTCCCGGATCGCCAGCCAGGGGCGCAGCGACCAGGAGGACCAGGACTTCGTCCCGATGATCAGCAGCGGCGGTGCCATGCCCTCCTCCGGTCCGGCTGCCGCATTTGGATAGCCGGCCGTCCGGGAGAAGGCCAGCGGGGTCCATCGCGCTGCGGATGCTATAGTATTACATGCGCCACGAGGCCTCACCGCGGATCACGGTCCGCAGGACATCGTCGAGGTTGCAAACGCAGCCTCGTGCGGATCATCATCCGCGCCGCGCGGTCCGCCGCTCCCGCCATCCGGGACGGCCGCGACCGCCGGGCCGAAAAGAAAGGGGAGGGCGATGCGCAGCTTGGCAATCGCGGCGGCGTTCGGCGTGGCATCCTTGGCCACCGTCTCGACGGCGGACGCCTGCTCGGTGGAGAACTGGGAGGCGTGCAAGGGCAAGCCCTGGGTCACCGGGGACACGATGGAGACGCCGATCGGGGCGCGATGGTGGCCGAATCCGCTCTGGGGCGCCGGCGACGAGGCCGGCTCGACCAACTGGTACCGGCAGGCGCAGGTGGTCCAGCGCGCCGTCGCCGAGGCGGATCAGGGCAAGGTCTACCGGCTGGGCCGTCCCTATGACGCCGAGATGCCGCTCTTCGGCGCGCGCAAGTTCGTGTTGCGCATCCCGGCCACGCCGACCGGTGGGCCGCTCGGTCCCAACGGCGTGGTCTGGCACGACGAGTTCCTGGCCACCGAGGTCGGCCAGGTCGGCACGCAGTTCGACGGGCTCGGGCACATCGGGGTGGCCGCACACCCGAGCGACAAGGCGAAGATGTATTTCTACAACGGTCTCACCGTGAAGGACATCGGCGACCCGTACGGCCTGAAGAAGCTCGGCGCCGAGAAGCTCAACCCGATCGTCGCCCGCGGCGTCCTGATCGACGTCGCGGCGGCCAAGGGGGTGGACATGCTGGACGCCGGCTACGAGATAACCATGGCCGACGTCAAGGCGGCCCTGGCCAAGCAGAACATGGCCGACTTCGCCTTCGCCGACGGCGATGCGGTCTTCTTCCACACGGGCTGGGGCAAGCTCTGGAAGGTCGACAACGCGAAGTTCGTCTCCGGCTGCCCGGGCATCGGCATGGAGGTCGCACGCTGGCTCTCCGACGAGGTCCAGGCCGGCGTCTGGGGTGCCGACACCTGGCCGACGGAGGTCGTGCCCAATCCGGATCCTGCCTGCGTGTTTTGCGTCCACCAGCACATGCTGACGCGGCACGGCATCGTCAATCAGGAGAACATGATCTTCGACGGCCTGATCGCCGACGGCGTCCATCGCTTCATGTACGTCTACAGCCCGACGCCCGTGGTGGGTGCGACCGGCTCCATGGGCGCGCCGATCGCCATCAACTGAGCCTGCGGACGGTGGCACCGGCGCGCCGATGACCGACGCGGGTGCCGCC
>JBGSQO010000398.1:0-3199 GCA_041738055.1 Filomicrobium sp. | reverse complement strand
GGCCCAGCTGTCGGGAGGCGAATCCCGCCGCGCCGCACTCGCCCGCACGCTGGCGCCCGACCCGGATGTGCTGCTGTTGGACGAGCCGACCAACCACCTCGACCTGCCGGCCATCGAGTGGCTGGAAGCAACCCTCAAGTCGACGCGCGCGGCCATCCTGCTGATCAGCCACGACCGGCGCTTTCTGGAGACCTTGTCGCGCGCCACCGTCTGGCTCGACCGCGGCAAGTCGCGGCGCATGGAGCGGGGCTTTACCGAGTTCGAAGCCTGGCGCGACGCCATCCTCGACCAGGAGGAGGCCGAACGGCACAAGCTCGACCGCAAGATCGTCCGCGAGGACCAGTGGATGCACGGCGGCGTCACGGGGCGCCGCAAGCGGAACGTCCGCCGCGTCGCCGAATTGCGCGCCATGCGCGAGGATCGCACCAACTTCCGCAAGCAGCAGGGGACGGTGCGGCTCGAGACGGCAGATGCGGAGCTATCCGGTAAGCTCGTCATCGAGGCCGAAGGCGTCACCAAGAGCTACGGCGAGCGGGCGATCGTCAAGGACCTGTCGATCCGCGTGCTGCGCGGGGATCGCATCGGCATCGTCGGCCCCAACGGCGCCGGCAAGACCACGCTGCTGAAGCTGCTGACGGGAGAACTCGCCCCCGATTCCGGCCGCATCCGGCTCGGCACCAACCTGACGACGGTCTACCTCGACCAGGGCCGCGAGGACCTCGATCCCAACAAGACGCTCGCCGACAGCCTCACAGGCGGGCGTGGCGATCAGGTCGTCATCAATGGCAAGGCCCGGCATGTGGCCAGTTACATGAAGGACTTCCTGTTCCTGCCCGAGCAGACCCGCTCCCCCGTCTCGGTCCTGTCGGGCGGGGAGCGTGGCCGTCTGGTGCTGGCTCGCGCGCTGGCCAAGCCCTCGAACCTCTTGATCCTCGACGAGCCCACCAACGACCTGGACCTGGAAACGCTTGACCTGCTGCAGGAATTGCTGACCGACTATCCCGGCACGGTCCTGCTCGTCAGCCATGACCGCGATTTCCTCGACCGCGTGGTGACGAGCGTGTTGGCGCCTGACGGCGAGGGCCGCTGGAGCGAGTATCCCGGCGGCTACTCCGACATGCTGACCCAGCGCAAGGGTGAGGCACCGAAGCGGGATCAGCCGGAAAAGCCCCAGAAGTCGGGCACGCGCGGGAGCGTGGCTGGCTTTGAGGCCAACGCGGGACTGCCGACCGAAACACCGACCGCCCCGCTGAAGAAAATGTCGTTCAAGGACAAGCACGCGCTGGAGGAATTGCCCAAGCGGATCGCCGCGCTCGAGAGCGAGATCGCGCGGCTTGGGGTGGAACTCGCTAAGCCTGATCTGTTCAGCAAGAACCCGGCAGCCTTCGCCAAGGCAACAGATGCGCTAGCCAAGGCGCAAGCCGATCTGGCGGCGGCCGAGGATCAGTGGCTGGATCTCGAGATGAAGAAGCAGGAGTTAGGGTAGGTTTTAGGTTCTAGGCTTGCTCCGAGCCGCGAGCGCGCCACCCCACTCCCCACTCCCTACTCCCAAAAACCCTCCAATCAACACCCCTGCCGCCACAGGGCGCTCGCCCGGCACTTCTTGCACACCCGGTTGCCCGGCCAGCTGCTGGTGAACTTGTCGCGGCAGACGAGGCAGCGGCGCACCTTCTCCTGCGGCGGGTTGCCTTCCTTCTCGGGAAGCACCGCATCCTGGCGACCGGATGATGTCGATTTGCGCTTCATGACGAACATATGGGAAACACGCCGAAACGTTCAAGAGGGGGGCGATTGCAAGCCCGCTTCTGTTCTCTCTAAGTTGGCAGTATGCCCTTTTGATGGTCCGGATATGCGGAATCCTTGATCTTGTCGTGCCGGCTCCCATATGCATGAGCACAGCGTGAATACCGGCGCCTCGCATCGGGGGCCGGGGGCGGTGGGTGCCGCACGAAGCGGGCCTGCTCGACCGTTCAAGGCGCTGGCGAGTCGCTTTGTCGAAGAGGGCTTGTTGACCATGACCCGTATGGGCCTCCTATCCAATCCGCTGCTTCTCGGCTTCGAGGAGATCGAGCGGCTGATCGACCGGGCCGGCAAAGGCGCGGATGGCGGCTATCCGCCCTACAACATCGAGCGCATCGCCCCACGCGACGACGAGGCCGATAGCGAGCGCTTGCGCATCACGTTGGCGGTGGCCGGCTTCACCCGCGAGCAGCTCGACATCACGCTGGAGGATCGCCAGCTGACGATCCGAGGGCGACAGCAGGAGGACAAAGCGCGCGAGTTCCTCTACCGTGGCATCGCGGCGCGGCAGTTCCAGCGCACGTTCGTTCTCGCCGACGGTATCGAGGTCATGAGCGCCGATCTGGACAACGGTCTTTTGATGATCGACCTCGTCCGCATCGAGCCGGAACGCTCCGTCCGACGTATCGCTATCGGCAAGACCGAGCCCGGTTAGCCACGCTTGTCGCACGACCGACGAGGCCGCATTGGCCCTTGTCACACGAATCAGACGATCATGGTCCGTCACCACACGTGGGTCGGAATGTCGCTGAAATGGCGCCGCGAAAAGCGGTCATGATCGCAACAGTGCCGGAAGGCATGATGACGCCCTGAGGCTCGAGGCGGACCTTGAGGAGAAGTGCAATGGTGTCCACCAACGAAGTGAAGATGATCAGCGCGGCCGAGTTGGCAGAACTCGGCGATGGTCAGGTCGCCTACATCAAGACGATGAGTTCCGACGAGGCGCACCGCCTGTTCCCGGCCGTCAACGGCCTGCCGGAGGGCATCAGCCTCTACGCCCTGCACGCCGCCAACGGCCGCCCCATCGCGCTCACCGATACGATGCAGGCCGCACTGGGCCATGCGCTCGAGGACGAACTGCAGATCGCCAGTATCCACTGACGGCTGAAGTGCCGTCGCCGTCGTGATGTTTCGTATCGAGCGGAAAAAGTGAGCCTCGACCGGTGACGCCGGCCGGGGCTTTTTCACGTCAGAGGGTGGCGCCGCTCAACCCTTATAATGCGCGAACTGGCCCTTGGGCTTGAACCGCTCCAGGTATGCCGGCACGACGAGGCTCGCCGACTGCGGCCGCGCGACGCCGAGCGCCTCGATCGTCCGGCCCTCCTTCTTGGCCGCCTCGCTGACGACGTTGTCGGTTTGCAGCATCCGCACCTGATCGACGGTGATCGGCCGCAGGCTG
>JBGSQO010000381.1:0-1558 GCA_041738055.1 Filomicrobium sp. | reverse complement strand
GCGCACCGGACTGGCTCAGGCTTGCGGGCGCAATGGCCGCCACAGTGACCGGCGCGCTGCGGACTTCGATCGGCGCGGACGGCGTCGGTGAGCCCGACGGCAGCCGCTCATCGACGAAGCTCAAGGTGCGGACAGCGCTATCACTCCGGCTGCCGGTCAGATCCGATCCGAACAAACCCAAGTAGGATGCAGAAGCGCCCGCCATCAGGCCGACGGCGGCAAGTGTGGTGAGGGAGCGCATGGCGAAGGTCCCTTCGATGAGCGCAAACTCGTTGCGGCGGATAAGGGTTAATGCATCCTCTCAGGCCGACCGCCGCGACGCAATCGCGACATGCGGAACAAGACACTTATTCTGTCGGATGTCTCTGCCGGGAGAGGGCTTTGCGTGATGAATGACGATGACCGCGACGCCGAGGACGCTGCTGCTGCTGCCGCCGCTGCTGCCGACGACGACGAGGACGGAGACACCGGCCCGGCTGAAGCCATCCTGCGCGTCCACGAGGAGATCGCGACGATCCCCGCGGGAGCTTGGGACCAGCTCGCCAATCCCGACCCGGCGCGCTTCAACCCGTTTCTCTCGCACGCCTTCCTGCAGGCGCTGGAGGAGTCCGGCTCGGTCGGCGGGCGGAGCGGCTGGCTGCCGCGCCATCTGACGCTCTCGGACGGGGCCGGCACACTGCTCGGGGCCATGCCGGCCTACCTGAAGACCCACAGCCGGGGCGAGTACGTGTTCGACCAGAGCTGGGCCGACGCCTACCATCGCGCTGGCGGATCGTACTATCCCAAGCTGCAATGCGCCGTGCCGTTCACGCCCGTTCCCGGCCCCCGCATCCTGACCGGCGACGCCGCCCCGGACGACGCCCAGCGCCGCGAATTGCTGCTGGCGAGTGCGGCGGTGGAACTGGCCGAGCGCCTGCGGCTGTCGTCGGTACACATGACGTTCGTCGACGAAGGCCTGTGGACGAGGCTCGGCTCGGCCGGCTTCCTGCAACGCACCGACCAGCAGTTTCATTTCGCCAATCCCGGCTACTCGTCGTTCGAGGACTTCCTCGCCTCGCTGGCCTCGCGCAAACGCAAGGCCATCCGCAAGGAGCGCGCGGATGCGGTCGCTTGCGGCCTCGAGATCAAATGCCTGACCGGCGCGGACCTGACGGAAGCGCACTGGGACGCCTTCTTCGCCTTCTACATGGATACCGGCAGCCGCAAGTGGGGCACGCCCTATCTCAACCGCCGGTTCTTCTCACTGCTGGGCGCCCGCATGGCCGACCAGTGCCTCCTGATCATGGCCTTCCGCGACGGCCGCCCTATCGCGGGCGCGCTGAACCTCATCGGCGGGGATTGCCTCTATGGCCGCTACTGGGGCGCGATCGAGCACCACCCCTGCCTGCACTTCGAACTCTGCTATTATCAGGCCATCGATTTCGCCATCACGCGCGGCCTTTCCCGTGTCGAGGCCGGCGCCCAGGGCGACCACAAGATCGCGCGCGGCTACATGCCGACGACGACCCACTCGCTGCACTGGTTCGCCGATCCGGGGCTCGGCCGGGCGGTCGCCCGC
>JBGSQO010000353.1:0-1628 GCA_041738055.1 Filomicrobium sp. | reverse complement strand
CGGCTCGGGGAACGCGGCGTCACGCTATCGGGCGGCCAGCGGCAGCGCATCGCCATTGCCCGGGCGATCCTGAAGAACGCGCCGATCCTGCTGCTGGATGAAGCAACCAGCGCACTCGACGCCGAGAGCGAGTTGGCCGTGCAGACCGCGCTCGAGGGCGTGATGAAGGGACGCACGACGCTGGTCATCGCGCACCGGCTGGCCACGGTAAAGAAGGCCGACCGCATCCTGGTCATCGACGGCGGACGCGTCGTGGAAGAAGGCACGCATCGGCAACTTTCGGAGCGCGGCGGCATCTATGGGCGCCTGGCCGAGCTTCAGTTCGGCGTGGCCGCCGACGCGGCCGAATAGCGTGGCTGCCGCAACTCACGCACGCAGATAGCGCCCAAGTGAAGACGAGGGGCGTTGCCCCCTCGACCCCCACCAAGGGCTAAGCCCTTGGAACCATGACCTGGAGTTTTCGGGCACGCCCGTCGCCGCGAGGGCCAAGCATACAGGCTTCGCCTGCGCGGGGCCCGGGGGCGCGCAGCCCCCGCACTTCACTGAACACCGCAGCAGGGGATGTCGCCGCCGACGCGGCCGAATAGCGCGCGCGGGGGCTACACCCTACCGTGGCGCGCAACTGCCGGTGTATTGCGCGAAGACGGGCTGGCCGAGAATGCCGAAGTGCCGCGAGTGCACCGCGGGATGGCGGCCGGTCGTCGGGTCGAGATCATAGATCGTCGTCAAGTTGAGGAAGCCCTCGTTGGCGACCTCGATGAGGTGGTTGGCATTGATGGCGCGCACCAGCCGCACGATGCTGGGGGCGGCGTCTGCCCGAGTGACGATTTCAGCCTTCTGGCCGTCGAGATCGATCGCGCGGACCTCGAAGGCCAGCGGGGCCGGCGGCCGGGCCGCGAAGGTGCCGGCTGTATAACTCCACGTCGTGCCGCCATCGAACGCGCAGGCCATCGCCTGTGGCCACTCGCCGGCCTTCGCCCCTGGCGCAGCAAGAAGGCTCAGCGTGAGGGCGAGGACCAAGCTCGACGATAACGAGCGCAGGCGTGACATGGTGTACTCCTTTAGCCGAGGGATGCGCCCGCGAGCCGGTGACAACCAGCATGCAGGCCTTGCCGCCTCATATCGGCCGGTTTAGCCGCTATGATGACGATAAGGAAAGAGGAATGCGCACCTACCATGGCTGAAGTCCGTCCGATGATCGCTGTTCGACCGCTTGCCGTGCTGGCCCTCGCTGCCGCGCTCTCCGGCTGCGCCCAGGCTTTGCCGACCCTGCCGTGGAACCAGGTGAGCCCGCCCGATGAGACGGGTCCCTTCAAGCTCAGCGCCGAGGAGCAGGACCTCGACTGCCGCAAGCTGACGGGCCGAATGCAGATCCGCATTCTGCAGATCCGTGATTACGAGACGCAGCGGAAGTCGTCCGAACTGTCGAAGACGGCGCAAGGGCTCGCCATCAAGGTGGGCGGCGGCACGCGCTACGGCATCGACCCGGACGGCCGCTATCAGCGCGACATCGAGGTCCTCGAGGTCTACAACCGCCGCCTCGCCGAGCTGAAGTGCCGCACCTACGACCTGGACAAGGAACTGGCGGCAACCGACGTGAAGGTGACGCCGAAGCCCGTCGCTCCGCC
>JBGSQO010000352.1:0-3084 GCA_041738055.1 Filomicrobium sp. | reverse complement strand
TGGTCGGCGTCAAGCCGCGCGGCGCAGGGCGGGGGCGGCACACAGCGACTGCGCAATGCGGTCGACCGTGCGGCTCCAGTCGAGGACGGTCGCATCCTCGAGACGGGACAGCCCGAAGGCCTCCAGCGCATCGGCCGGGCTGCCGCCATCGCGGAAGACGCGGGCGCAGGACTGGCGCGCATACCCCATCGCCTGGGCCCATTGAACGGGATTGACGTGGTCGGGGGTCATCATCGTTGTCTCCTGGAACTCTTGGACGTCTTGCGGGTTGCGAGTCTCAAGTCCTGGCCGGTCCTGAGAGAGGGGCGGCAGGCACGCCGGACACGAAGTGCCACTACGCAAAACCTGTTCATGCGACACCGGTTGGGACTGCGTCCCTGGTGCCCTGCGTACCTGCCAACTCGTCGAGACGAATGCCGTCTCGAAATCTCTCGGGGGCGGCGGGAAGATGGTCGTTCACCCGCACCAACTGCTTATTGGGCATCAACTCAGGACGACGCTTTGCTGCTGCCGGAGCCGGCCTTGTCGATCAGGCCGGCAACGATGTCCGACAGGGGACGCCACTCACTCTCAAGCTCGATCACGATACGCCTCACTGCGCATTAAACTACTGGGGAGGCCGGCTCGAACGCGCCGGCACGACGCGGAACGCAACGGAACGACTGGGAACGACGCGGGACAACTCGGCACGACCGACGACGACGCGGGACCAACCAACGCAACGAACGCGACGCAACGAAACTGAGCATCTCAGACGACGCAGACGGTACGCGGGCAGGTATCCGGAGAGGGCGGTCGGCTACCTACAGGTACGCACTCAACAACGCGGGGGCGGGGACGGTTACAAACGCCGGGGTACTAAAACTGACGCGGGGGGGTATCTGGAGCAAAACACGCTCCACGACTACACACTCGAACGCGATACTCGGAACTAATCGGAACGACTTGGACCACGACGCTACTGCAGAACGACTGGACTGCTGACCCGGGACGCAGGGCCGGCACACCGCTCGGTCAAACGCCTACTCTTCAAAGACCGAGCGGTGCGTCTCGATCTGGCGATGGCGGCCAAGAGCGTGCTCTTTGCTCCCATCGGCGACGCAGACGCAACGAACGCAACAGGTGACAACTCGGGACCAACGCGGGACGCAACAGGTACGAACTCAGAGTGTCTCAGGAGGGACGCGAGACGACGACGCTCTACTGAACTCAGAAGCGGGAGAGGGGGGAGGGCTTCAACGACGCGACCAACCATGCCGACCCTTGCCTCTCTTCTCGCTGGCGGGCTCAACTCGCCGCCGACAAGGGAGAATTAACCGTGATACTGGGGCAACACAAAGGCGCGATCTTGTCGGGTTGGTGGTCTTTGCGCTTGACGGTGGATAAATAGACCCAGTCAAGGGAAATGAAGTCGGGCCGGGTCGGCCAATGCATTGAAATTCATCACTTAATGTCGTCGGCTGCGGCGAACGCGGCCTTGAGACCAATCGTGAACAAAATGAACGAGGTGATCACGTTCCAGCCGGCGAACGACAATCCGAGGATGGGATCCCGCCAAGCGGCCTGATCGCAGCGCACAACGGAGCTGCTCGCGAGGTCCGTCAGCAGCGAGTCGGCCGATCCGGCTATCGACTGTGCGCCAGCGCAGCTCTCGGGGCCCGGCCACCAGCCCCATTCGGCGCCGGACTGATAGAGACCGAGGCCGGAGTTGGCGAGGAAGGCGAAGCCGAGGAAGAGAAAAATGAGCGCGGCCGGCTTGGCGCTGTCGGCGCTGACCAGGACCAGGGCCAGGAAGCCCAGCGGGATCGTGGCGTAGTAGGCGTAGCGCTGAACAAGGCAGAGCGGGCAGGGTGCGTAGCCGCCGATGTACTCGAAGGCGAGGGCGGCCAGCACGATGGCGAGCGCGCCGAACAGCAGCGTGCCGCCGTAGCTATAGGCAGCCTTCTGGCTTGCCGGAACCGCATAGGAACGCATTACATAACTCCCCGCGCTGAGTCGGGCGGCACTGGACCCGACGTCAGCAACTCATCAAGTGGCCCGAACTCAGTAGATATTTGACGGCGAAGTACAGCGCAATGAGCACGGCCGCGGCAATGCCGGCGATCAAGCCCAGGCGGTGCTCGATGAAGGCCTTGATCGGCTCGCCGTAGCGGTTGAGCGCCCAGGCGAGTGCCAAGAAGCGGGCGCCACGGGCGAAGATGCACGATAGCACGAAGAACCCGAGCCCGACGCCGATGACGCCGGACAGGATCGTGACGACCTTGATGGGTGGCAGATGGGCCAGCCCCGACGTCACCAGCAGGACGGCCGTCGTCTCTGGGCCCGCGCAGGCCTTGAGCGCGTTGAAATCATCCAGCTTGCCGTAGGCTTCCAGAACCGGGGCGGCGATGGCCTCGAAGGCGTAGGCGCCGAGGAAATAGCCGGCGATGCCGCCCAGCGTCGAGAACACGGTCGCTACCAGGGCGTAACGGTAGGCCCGCTCTGGCCGCGCCAGCGCCATCGGCACGAACAGCACGTCGGCGGGAATGAGGAACACCGAACTCTCGATGAAGGCGATGACGCCGAGCCAGACCTCCGCCGACTTGCGGGCGGCCAGGGACAAGGTCCAGTCGTAGAGCTTGCGCAGCATCGCGGGTCGGCCTTTCGCGGTTGAGAGCCGATGGGAAGATCGACGGGCGTCGGGGGAGGACAGGGCGGATGGTGGCCGGGCTCAAGCCTCGGCCGAGCCGTCTATAGCGGGAGCGGGCGCCGGTTTGAAGCTCGCAGAGAGACGCAGGACCACCTCATTCAGGATATAGCGGCCTTGGCCGATGGCTTTGAGGCGCGATCCGTCCGCCGTTAGCTCGGCAAGCCCGAGGGCGGTAAGCTCTGCGATAACGGCGGGGTCGGGTGCCAGGCCGCTGAGGGCTGCCAGCCGGTCGAGGTTCACGCCCTCGGTCAGGCGAAGGCCCATCAGCAGCATCTCGTCGGCACTTTCGGCACGCGACAGCTCCACCATCTCGGCGAAGCCTGCGCCATCCTGCTCGACGCGCGCCAGCCAATCCTCCGGGCTCTTCAACGTCGCAGTGGCGAGGCGCACGTCAT
>JBGSQO010000317.1:0-3133 GCA_041738055.1 Filomicrobium sp. | reverse complement strand
GCGCGCGGACGCCGGGTGACCGAGGAGGCGGCCATCTTCACGCCGCTCGCCGGTCTTGGCCAGCTGGGCGGGCGCGACGAGCAACCGGCCGGCAACAGCCTGTTCGAGCGCTGGGTGATGTCGGGCCGGCTGGACCAGATTTCCTCGACCACCCGGAAGGTGGTGTCGGCTCCGTTCAAGCTGATGTTCTACGTCTACGCCGCCATCATGCTGTTCGGGGTCGTCATGACGTTTCTGACGCTCGCTCTGCGCTGAAGGGGGCCAGACGCGCTGAGATTTAGGCCAGAGCCGCCATCAAGTGAAGACGAAGGGGCCTTGCCCCCTCGACCCCCACCAAGGGCTTATACCGTCCCGCCGATGTTTTGACTCTGTGTCTGTTCGGTCGGCGGGACGGTATTGTCTTTGTTTGCGCCTTCCGACACTCGTTCCGAGAGCTGGCCGGAAGGCGCGGCCTACCGTGAGGTGGGTCAAAAAACTTCTGCGGCTTCGTATTGGCCCTTGGAACCGTTACTGGGAGTTTGGGGCACGCCCGTCGCCAAGCAAGGGCAAACGGGGTGATCCCCTGCGCCGCGGCCCATGGCGCTACGCCCGCTTCTCGAACGGCTCCCAGTCGGCCGCCCGCAACAGCTTGATGAACGCGCTTGCGGCCGGCGCCAATTGCCGCCCGGAGACGGCATAGAGGGCGACCGTCCGCTCCAGGCCGGGGGCTTCCAGCGGGATGGCCGTCAGCCGTGGCGACGTCACGGAGCTTCTCGGCAGCAGGCCGATACCGACCCCGGCCTCGATCAAGGCGCACAGGTCGGCGTCCGAGGTGACGTTGTCGTTGTGCTCGATGGGGATGCCGTGGGTTCGCATGGTGGCGGCGAAGTCCTCTGCCGTCTCACAGTGCTGGCGCCCGAACAGCCGCCAGTTGCGCAACTGGGAGGCGCAGATCGGCCCGCCCGAGGCGAGGGGATGATCGACCGGCACGACGACCTTGAAGCGCTCGACGAACAGTGGCCAGGAGTTCAGGCGTTCCCAGGTGATCGGCATCATCGCGGCAATGCCGACTTCGCTCGCGCCGGAACGCAAGGAGGCGGCAAGGTCGTCGCGCGAGGACCGTGTGAGCTTCAATTCAAGCCCGGGCAGAGTGGCGACGAGTTCGCGCAGCGGCTCCACGATGAGCTGCATGTGAACCGTATTCGAGAGCGTCAACCGCAGGGGCGCGTGGGCGCCAGTGCGGAACGATTCGGCCAGCGCGCCGGCGGCCTGCGCGCTCTCGTGGCATTGGCGCAGCAGCGGCATCACAAGGTGCCCGAGTTCCGTCATATGAGTGAGGTTGCGCTCGCGCCGGAACAGATCGCCGCCCAGTTCGTCCTCCAGCTTCTTGATCGCGCGACTGAGGGCCGGCTGGGTCACGCCGCACTTTTCGGCCGCCTCGGTGAAGTTGAGGCAGTCCGACAGCGACAGGAAGTAGCGGATCTGGTGCAGTTCCATAGGGTGTCCTCGTGGACGTCGTCTTGTCAGGTGGTCGTGTGTCGGGGTGGAGGCTCGGCGCTGGCCGGTCGCGGACCGCTCAGGCCGAATTGATGCGCCGCAACGCCCCGAGCACGTCCTCGACGGCCATGCGACGGCGGAATTCCGGATCGATGAACGAGTCCACGATCCGGGCGTCGCGATCGACCACGAACGTCGCCGGCACCGGCACGAACCAGCCCGCATGTCCCTGGCTGACGGCGAGATCGAGACCGCAGGCCAGGAACAGTTCGCGCAGCGTGTCGCCCATCGGCATGAGCAGGCCGGTCTCCAGCGCGTAGCCCAGATCGATGTCGCACAGGACGGGAAACGACAGCCCGAGCCCCGTCTTCAGCGTCTTCGCATAGGGCCCGCGATCCGGCGTGATCGACACGACGCGGGCGCCCAACTCTGTGATGGACGGCGTGGCCACCTCCAGCGCGTTGAGTTCCAGCCGGCAGTAGTTGCACCAGTGGCCGCGGTTGAAGCTGACGACGAGGGGGCCGTCGGCGGTCAGGGTTCTGAGAGCCACGAGCCGGCCCGAGCTGTCGGGCAGCACGAAATCGGGGAGTTGCGTGCCGATCTGCGGGGCCGCCTCAGCCCAGTCGAACGCCGACAGATGGGCAACGAGCGCGTCGTAGGCGTCCGCCTCGGCCGGCTCCAGCAGGCGAGTCCATTCGGCGTAGCTGGCCAGTTGGTTCGCGAGCGGCAGCCCGAGCCCGCGGGCGCGCTCGAAGGCTTCCGCCTCGGACTGGGGATCGATGTCAGGTGAGGTGGTCATGGGTAAGGTCGGTCTTTACTGCACGCGGACGTTATCGCGTCGAGGCGGTTATTCAAAGCGGCGTGAGAGGGAGAAAGGGAGACGCGCCGAATAGGCATCTAAAATCGTCGTAAAGTCAATTGCTTGGCGGACATGCTTCGGCGCTCGGTCCTGCGTGGGCATCGTATCCATGTCTGCCGGTTATTGGCGCCGATTTCTCGCTCACGTTAGCTATCTGCATGTTCGATGGCGCGCTGAATTGCGGCCCGGACACAGAGACTTCTCACCTGTCGAGGAAATCATCCGATGAAAACCGCTCTTGCTGCTTTCCTGGCTCTCGCCGTCAGCGCGACGGCCTCCAGCGCCGCCACCAACTGCAACACGAACTTCGACGAGTTCTGGGAGAAGATGCGCCAGTACGGCAACGCCAAGCTCTCGACCGACGCCGTCGTCGGACTGAACCGGATGGCGATCCGCGCCTTCGACGCCTGCCAGGCCGGCGACGCATTCAACGCCAACACCTTCTTCGAGAAGCTGCGCCAGAACGGCGAGATCAAGAGCATCTGGGAGGAACTCGAGGCTGAGCAGAAGAAGAAGGGCAAGTAATCCTGCCCCGATATAGGCGGCTCGCATGTGAGTGCGTGTGGGTCGCCTACAATTTTGGGCTAGGCCGGGTTTGGCTGCTCCCCAAGACAGACTGACTGTTGCGAGACCCGCTCATTTTCGGCGAGGGCCACAGAATGACGACTTCGGGCAGACGGACCTCGGGCGCGCTCGCCGCCGTCCTGAGCGGTTGGCTCCTCGGTGCCGCCACGGCCGCGGCCCCTGCCTACGCCGATGAGAAATCGGGCAGCGCCCCTGCGACGACGGGCGAGAGCC
>JBGSQO010000315.1:0-2005 GCA_041738055.1 Filomicrobium sp. | reverse complement strand
GCGGGCGAGCGCGCCCCCGTCGCTGCGTCTTCGAACAGGATCTTGACGTCGCGGGCGCGCGCCTCCCGCCCGTTGATGCGATAGGCCGACCCGGCGTCCCGCTCGATCCGCCGGGCGATCTCGATGACGTCGCTGCCGTTGAACTCGGCCGGAGCCTGCCGCTCGGTGTTGTCGATGACCATGGTGACTTCCGCCATGTTGCGGGCGGGTCTGGTGGTCGTGCCGGCGAAGATGACGTCGTCCATTGCGGCGGCCCGCATGGATTTGTGCGAGGTCTCGCCCATCACCCAGCGCAGCGCTTCGAGCAGGTTGGACTTGCCGCAGCCGTTGGGGCCGACGACGCCCGTCAGCCCTGGCTCGATCAGTAACTCGGTCGGCTCTACGAAGGACTTGAAGCCCATGAGCCGCAGTCGGCTGATCCGCATGTGGGTCGCCTTCAGCGGTTTCGGTCTCGGGCGACGGACCCTCTCACGGCCGGCGCAGGATCAACGCGACGCCACGCAACGCGGACATCAGCCGGCCGGCAACCTCAATTCCGCTTCTGCGCCACCGCCGCCGCCGTCCCGCCGGCCAGTTCTGCATCGACCAGGGCGGAAAGCTCCTCAAAGGTCAGCACCGTCTTCACCAGTTTGCTGCCGACGTAGAAGTTGGGTGTTCCGATGATGCCGAGTGTGCGCCCGCGATCCTTGATCTGGGCGAGCCCGCCGATCAGGGTCTGATCCTTCAGGCACTCGTCGAAGGCCGCGCGCGACAGGCCGACCTGAGCCGCGACGCTGTGGATCGCTTCGAGCCGGACCTCCTGCGAGACCCACTTACTCTGCTGTTCGAGGAACTTGCCGTAGAGCGTGACGTATTTGTCCGGTTTCGCGCACCGGAGCGCGATCGTCGCATTGCCCGACGAACGGCCGATCGGGAACTCACGCAGGATGAAGCGCACCTTGCCCGTATCGATGTAGGCCTTCTTGAATCGCGGGAAGACCTCATTGTGGAACTTGCGGCAGTACGGGCAGGTGAGTGAGGCGTACTTGACGACGGTGACGGGGGCATCCGCGCGCCCCAGCGCCATCTCCGGCAAGGGGCCGGCCGGCTGCAGGACTTCGGCCAGCGTCGGGTTGGCGATCACTTGGCGTGGACCATTGCCCACGTCGTGGATGTCGCGAAACGGGTTGAAGCCGCCGGCTGCCTTCTGCTCGGGTGTGGCGACCGCATAGGCCGCGCCGGGAGCCGCCGTCTGGACGGCATCCGACGACAGACCACCCGTGGCCGTCAGCTGGTCGGCCGCGCACCCGGCGATAAGGCCCGTTGCGGACGTGAGACCAGCCAGGGCGACGGCCCGCGCCCAGCGTGGCGAACGTGAGGTCCGGGCCATATGCCGCTCAGCCCTTTGCCAGGATGGGGTCGATGATCTTGGAGAACTCCTCGATGGTTCCGCCGCCCTTCAGACGTTCACCGTTGATGAAGAATGTCGGCGTCGAGGTCACCCCGAACACCGAGGACGCCCGCTCACGCTGCGCCTTGATCTTGTCGAACAGCGCGTTGTCCTTGAGGCAGGTATCGAACGCCTCGCGCGTGAAGCCGGCCTGCTTGGCCAATTCGAACATGGCATCCACCGGACTGCCCTTGACGAAGGCCCAGCTCTCCTGCCGCTCGAACAGCACCGAAACGAGCGGGAAGGCCTTGCCGTCGCCCGCGCAGCGCGCCAGCATCGAAGCCGCCGCCGCGCGGTTGTCGAGCGGGAACTCGCGCATGATGAAGCGGACCTTGCCGGTATCGATGTATTGCGCCTTGAGCTTGGGATAGACGTCGATATGGAAGCGCGCGCAGTGCCCGCAGGTCATCGAGGCATATTCGACGATGACGACCTTGGCCTCGACCGGGCCAACCGCCATGTCGGTCAGATCGCCGGCTTTCATCAGTTCCTCGACCGGGACGGCATCGGCCAGAGCCGCCGTCGGCAGCATCAGCGCGGGGGCACCTAGCGCGACAGCCAGAGCGCTGCCGCCGG
>JBGSQO010000310.1:0-4688 GCA_041738055.1 Filomicrobium sp. | reverse complement strand
GGCCAGATCGCTGGCGGCATTCCCATGAGCCAGGTCGAGACGATCCGCTGCGCCGAACTCGGCGTGCCGCGCCAGGCCGTCCGCGCCTTCGAGGATCAGGCCGCCGACTTCGTCGCGGAAGGCGCCAGCGAAGAGGGTCTCGCCCGCCTCGCCAAGCTGATCGAGGAGGTCCAGGGCGCCACCACTTACGGCGATGCCGGCCTCGACGAGACGCACGCCGAGATCCACGAGCAGATGCGCAAGTTCTCGGAGGCCGAGGTCGTCCCGCACGCCCACGAGTGGCACCTGAAGAACGACTACATCCCGATGGAAATCGTCGAGAAGGTCGCCGAGTTGGGCGTGTTCGGCCTGACGATCCCGGAGGAGCTGGGCGGTCTCGGTCTCGGCAAGCTCGCCATGTGCGTCGTCTCCGAGGAGCTGTCGCGCGGTTATATCGGCGTCGGCTCGCTGGGCACCCGCTCGGAGATTGCCGGTGAGTTGATCCTCAACAACGGCACCGAGGAGCAGAAGCAGAAGTACCTGCCCAAGCTCGCCACGGGCGAAATCCTGCCGACCGCCGTCTTCACCGAGCCCAACACCGGTTCGGATCTGGCCAGCCTCAAGACCCGCGCGGTCAAGGACGGCGACACCTACCGCATCACCGGCCAGAAGACCTGGATCACCCATCCCGTCCGCGCCGACCTGATGACCGTTCTGGTCCGCACGAACCCCGCCGAGAAGGGCTACAAGGGGCTGTCGATGCTGCTCGTCGAAAAGGCGCGCGGCTCGGACGAGAACCCCTTCCCGATGGACGGCATCACCGGCGGCGAAATCCACGTTCTCGGCTACCGCGGCATGAAGGAATACGACGTCTCCTTCGACGACTACGCGGTGCCTGCCGGCCAACTCCTGGGTGGCGTCGAGGGCCAGGGCTTCAAGCAGCTGATGAACACCTTCGAGGGTGCCCGCATCCAAACGGCCGCCCGCGCCGTCGGCGTCGCCCAGTGCGCCATGGACCTCGGCCTCAAGTACGCCCTCGACCGCAGCCAGTTCGGCAAGCCGATCTACGCTTTCCCGCGCGTGGCCAACAAGATCGCCAAGATGGCCGCTGAGATCATGGTCGCCCGCCAGCTGACCTACTTCGCCGCCCGCGAGAAGGACGAGGGCCACCGCTGCGACCTGGAAGCCGGCATGGCCAAGCTGCTGGGCGCCCGCGTCGCCTGGGCGGCAGCCGACAACGCGCTGCAGATCCACGGCGGCAACGGCTTCGCGCTGGAGTATCCGGTCAGCCGCGTCCTGTGCGACGCCCGCATCCTCAACATCTTCGAGGGCGCCGCCGAGATCCAAGCCCAGGTCATCGCCCGGCGGCTGCTGGAGGGGTGAGATTGGTGAGGTGGTGAGTAGTGAGTTATGAGTGGTCAGACCTACTCCCTACTCCCTACTCCCTACTCCCTACGCACCTCACGCCTCGGCCAGTTCAGCGATCGTTTGCGCGCAAGGCTGGTTAAGACCGACGCGCAGGCGGTCTCGCGACGACAGCATCCGCCCGCCCAGTTCCAGCCGCTCGTCGATCAGTTGCGCGTGCTCGTAAGGCGTCAGCACCGGGCGCACCGTGGTCACGTCGCATTGCGAGCCGAGCAGGTAGAGCATGGCACCCGACGCGCCGAAGATCGGCACCAGGAACACGCAGTTGTCGAACGCCGCGCCATCACGGCGGTAGTTGCGGATGATCGCGGTGGACTGCTGGCGTACCTCGATGGCGTAGCGCATCCTGGCGCGCGCCCGGACATTGCTGTCGTTGCCCTGCAGAAACCGGCAGTTGCGCCCGATAATTTCGTGGCGCGCGTACCCTGTCAGGGCGCAGAAGGCATCGTTCACGAGCATGAGGGGGCAGTCCTCGAACACAGGCGAGGCCAGCGTCATCGGCACGGGCGAGCCGTCGATGATGCGCTTCAGCGTCTTTGAGGAGATGTCGGAGTGCATGCGTTCACGATCCACAAAGGCCTGATGCCAACCGAGCGAAGTTCTGACGCCTCGCTATCGGTATACCGCGCCTTCCGGCCGGCTCTCGGAACGAGTGTCGGAAGGCGGAGAATCAAAGAACAATACCGTCCGGCCGATCGGGGAGTGGCGAAGTCAGCGGTTCATCCGGACCGTCTCGAGTGTCAAGATTTGCCATCACATCGCGCAAAGCGCCAGTGTGAAATTGGGAAATGGTATGATGGGCACTGCACAATGAATGATGCACCGCAGCGCAGACACGTCTCCAGAACGATCCTCGTCACGGGCGCTTCCTCCGGCATCGGGCTGGCCTCCGCACTGGCGCTCAAGGCGCGCGGGTTTCGCATCCTGGCGACCGCCCGCAAGCCGGAAGACCTGCACCGCCTGCGCGACGAGCATGGGTTCGAACCGATCTATCTGGAGCTGTCGGACGAGCGCTCGGTGGCTGTTTGTGCAGCCCGCGCCTTGCAGCTCACGACAGGCGGGACGACCCGCGAAGCGCCCGGCAGCGATCTCTACGGCCTGTTCAACAACGCCGCATTCGGCCAGCTTGGCGCGGTCGAGGACCTGACGGCCGCCGTTCTGCGCCATCAGCTGGAGGTCAACGTCATCGGTGGCCACGAATTGACCCGCCTGCTGCTGCCGGCCATGCTGAGAAACGGCCGCGGGCGGATCGTGCAGTGTTCGTCCGTGCTGGGCCTCGTCTCCGGTCCCTATCGCGGCGCGTATTCGGCGTCCAAGTTCGCCCTCGAAGCGCTCAGCGACGCCATGCGGATCGAACTCACCGGCACCGGCATCCACGTCAGCCTGATCGAGCCGGGGCCGATCCGCACGCGCTTCCTGGACAGCGCCCTTCGCTCGTTCGAGACCGCGTTCGACATCGCCGCCTCCCGCCACGCCGAGACCTATCAGGCGCGCATCGCGGCGTTACGCGCCGGTGGCCAGCAAGCCTTCAAGCTGGAACCCGAGGCGGTGGCCCGCAAGGTGGTCCACGCCATGGAAAGCCGGCGACCGAAGCCGCGCTATTTCGTGACGCTGCCGACCTATCAGGCTGACGTTCTGCGCCGCCTCCTGCCGACGCGGCTCCTGGATCGGGTAATGATGGGGAACTGAGTTGGGCGACCCGTAGAAGTAATGACATACCTCTCGGCAGGCCGCGCCTTCCGGCCGGCTCTCGGAACGAGTGTCGGAAGGCGCAATCAAGAAACAATACCGTCCCGCCGACCAACCAGACTCTGTGTCGAAACATTGGCGGGACGGTATGATACCGACCCGCAGAAGTTGTGACACACCTCTCGGTAGGCCGCGCCTTCCGGCCGGCTCTCGGAACGAGTGTCGGAAGGCGCAATCAAGAAACAATACCGTCCCGCCGACCGAACAGACCCTGTGTCGAAACATTGGCGGGACGGTATGAGTTGGGCTTTCCCAGTCCGACCAGCACAGTCCGGACAGCCACAGACCTCCGACACATGCCTCGAACGCCGCCAACCTGATCCCTAAAACCTAAAACCTAGCCCCTCCTCCCTTGCCTCTCCCCCCGTTTGCGGTGCATCAAGGCTGGATAGCCTCAGCGACGCCGAATGACAGAAGAAGAGAGGGCGCCCCCATATGCTGACTGCGACGACGAGCGTCGAACCGCGCCGGACCGCCGGAGACCGCCTGCGCCACGACTGGACGCGCGAGGAAGCACTCGCGATTTACACCATGCCGTTCAACGACTTGCTGTTTCAGGCCCACAGCCTCCACCGCGCCCACTTCGACCCCAACCGCATCCAGATGAGCAAGCTCCTGTCCATCAAGACGGGCGGCTGCGCAGAGAACTGCGGCTATTGCTCGCAATCGGCCCACCACGAGACGGGTCTCAAGGCCTCTAAGCTGATGGCGGTCGAGAAGGTGCTGGAAGGTGCCCGCGCGGCCAAGGCCTCGGGCGCCACCCGCTATTGCATGGGCGCGGCCTGGCGCGAACCGAAGGCCCGCGACATGGACGCCGTCGTTGCCATGGTCGAGGGCGTCAAGGCCATGGGGCTGGAAACGTGCATGACGCTCGGCATGCTGTCGGACGAGCAGATCGGCCAGCTCAAGTCCGCCGGGCTCGACTACTACAATCACAACATCGATACGTCCGAGCGGTTCTACTCCGAGATCATCACCACCCGCACTTATGAGGAGCGCCTCGACACCATCGCGCGCGTCCGCGAGGCCGGCATCCATGTCTGCTGCGGCGGCATCCTGGGGCTGGGCGAAACGCGGGCCGACCGCGCCGACATGCTGGTGACACTCGCCACCATGGAGCACCACCCGGAAAGCGTGCCGATCAATATGCTGATCGCCATTCCCGGTACGCCGCTGGAGAATGCCCCGCCCATCGATGCCATCGAGTTCGTCCGCACCATCGCCACCGCCCGCATCATGATGCCGGCCTCCGTGCTGCGGCTGTCGGCGGGCCGCACCGAGATGACGGACGAACTGCAGGCCCTGTGCTTTTTTGCCGGCGCCAACTCGATCTTCGTCGGCGATACGCTGCTGACCGCCGACAACCCGGGCGAGGACAAGGACGGCGCACTGTTTGCCCGTCTCGGGCTCGCCCCCATGGCCGGCCCTAGCGCCGCTTGATTTCCCGATCAGAGGAGGAGATGGCCGCAACCCGCGATCGCGCCACGCTTGAGGAGACTGTGTCGGGCAGCCTCGCCGCGCTCGCCCGCCGCAAG
>JBGSQO010000253.1:0-6593 GCA_041738055.1 Filomicrobium sp. | reverse complement strand
CTCAGCGCGGGCCTCGCGGGCGGCATCGTGGGCAGCTTGCTCGGCTTCGGCGGCAACGGCGCGCGCGGAACCTTCCATGGTCGGGGCTCTCCCAAACGAGACGCAAGCACGACGCGAATCACACGGTCATTAATGTAGCATCGACAAGAGGTTCGAGAGGGGACCCAAGGCGGAAAACTGGGGACTGCGCCCCACCATGCCCAGAAATCTCGGGCGTTCCGGTTCCGACATTTTGCTTGCCCTCGTGACCTGCGCTGTGACTTCCGACATCGCGACTTGCGGTTTGCGCGATAAATATCGGGACTTTCGCAATCGCGCACCGAGCGTCCGCAGGCCCTTCGTTCAGAAACTTTCGAGCATCGGCAAGCGATCGGGGCGGTCGATGTAGATCCGGCCCCGCTCGACCCGGATCACGCCCGCCTTCTGGAAGCGCGCCAGCGTGCTCGTCACCCATTGCCGCGTCGAGCCGATGATGGTGGCCAGACGGTCGTGGGTGATGCGCTGATCGACGATGAGCTGTCCGCTGGCGCTGCGCGGTTCCAGCGAGGCCAGGATCATGATCAGTTGCGCCAGCCGCTGGGTGGCCGAGCGCGTGCCGAGCATCTGCACCAGGGCGGAATAGCATTTGCCCTTGGCGACGAGCCCCTCGATGAGCGCCATCGCGATGGCCGGAACAGTCGATGCCAGATGGCGCAGCTTGCCCGCCGGCAGGTACGACAGCCGCGTCGGCTCGACGGCCTCGCCCGACCACATGTGAACCCCGCCGCCGAACAGCTCAGGCCCGCCGATGAAATGCCCCGGCGTCCAGTAGGCGAGCGTGATCTCGCGTCCGGACGGGCCGGCGTAGTAGATGCGCACGCGGCCTGAATCGATGAGGAAAATGCCGCTGTGGACGTCGCCCTGCAGGAAGATGGACGAACCCGCCTCCACCGTCATCGGCGAAGCGGCCCGGCGCAGCGCTGTGATCTCCTCCAGCGTCAGACGGTCGAGGAAGCCCGCTCCCTCGTTGATCTGGTCGAGCACCTCCGACAGGTAGACGGCGGACGTGTGGACGCCCGCGTGCTCGGCCGCGCGCGCCGTCTCCATGGCTCCACCCCGCTCGGCGCTCACAACTCTCAGCTTCGTCGACATGCCTGTGACCCTGCTTCCATGTCCGCGCCGTCCTGCCGTCTGTCGTGCGCCGGCATAATACCGTCCGGAAAAACCGCTACCTCAGCCACGACCCGATCGGCCGGACGGAATTTTCTTTGTTTGCGCCTTCCGACACTCGTTCCGAGAGCCGGCCGGAAGGCGCGTTCTGGCGAGAGCGATGCGTCAAAAATTCGTTCGGTTGGCATTACGTGTTCTGCTGCTCGAAGGCCTTCATGCTCTCCATCCGGATCTTGTCGTGGCACAGCTTCTTCAGCCGGATGAAGCGACCCTCCAGCGCCATGTCGGCGTGGCGAGGCCGCGGCAGGTCGACGGGGATGTCGGCGATGATGCGGCCGGGGCTGGCGCTCATCACCAGCACGCGGTCGCCCAGGAACACGGCCTCGTCGATGTCGTGGGTGACGAACAGCACCGTGATGCGGAACTCGTTCCAGATCTTGAGCAGGCTCTCCTGCATGACGTGCCGCGTCTGACTATCGAGAGCGCCGAACGGCTCGTCCATCAGCAGCACGCGGGGATAGTTGGCGAGGGCGCGGGCAATGCCGACTCGCTGCTGCATGCCGCCGGAAAGTTCTGCGGGATAGCGTGAGGCGAATTTGGTGAGGCCCACCATGTCGATGAAGGTGTCGGCGGTAGCTTCTGGGGTCGGATCGCCGCGTCCGAGGATGCGCGGCCCGAACGCCACGTTCTCGCGCACGGTCTTCCAGGGAAACAGCGAGTACTGCTGGAACACCATGCCGCGATCGGGCCCCGGACCGTCGATGGCCTCGCCGTCGATGGTCACCGAGCCGGAACTCGGCACCACGTAGCCGGCCACACTGTTGAGCAGCGTGGACTTGCCGCATCCCGATGGTCCCAGAATGCACACGAACTCACCCGGCGCGATGTCGATCGTCGTCTCGCTGACGGCGACGTGGCGGGCCTTTCCGCTGCCGAACACGATCGAAACGTCGTCGATCCTGATCCGGCCCTTTTCAGTGCGGGGGCGCATGTTGCGTTCCTTGACCGTTTCCTGTCCTGGCGTGCCGACGACGCTGAGCATGGGGCTCTCCCTGGCGTGAGCGGTGGTAGGGCCTGGCGGTCCCGGCAGACCACGAGGCGGTGCGGCTCAGCGGGCCTTCTGCTGCCATCTGAGGAAGGGGCGGGTCGCGGCGGTGACGGCCATCGTGGAGGCCGTTCCGAGGAAGCCAATCGTCAGCATGCCAACGATGATGTCCTCGTACTTGATGAGGTGATAGGCGGTCCAGGTGAAGTAGCCGATGCCGTACTGCCCGGAGATGATCTCGCCAGCGAGCAGCGAGAACCAGGCGACGCCCATGCCGATCGACAACCCCGTCGCGATGCTTGGCAGGGCGGCGGGAAGGACGACATGGCGGAAGATCTGCAGGTTGCGGGCCCCCAGCGAGCGGGCGGCGCGGACCAGCACCTCGGGCGTCTGCTGCACGCCGGCGATGGTGTTCAGGATGATGGGAAACAACGCGCCGAGAAACGTGATGTAGATGATCGAGCTTTCTTCCGTCGGCCACATCAGGATGGCGAGCGGGATCCAGGCAACGGCGGGGATCGGCCGCAGTATTTCGACGTAGGGCATGATGAAGTCGTAAGCGATACGCGAGCGGCCCATGGCCAGCCCGATCAGGATGCCGAGGGCGGCGGCGATGGCGTAGGCAATCGCGATGCGCTGCAGGCTGACGCCGACGTGCTTGTAGAACATCGTGCCCGCCAGTTGCTTCTGGAACGAGGCCCAGACCTCGAGCGGCGAGGAGACGTTCTCGAAGTTGATGATGACGTTGAACTCGTTGACGACGGCGAGGTGCCACAGCACGACGCCAAGCACCAGCGCCATCAGTCGGCGGATCGCCGTCGGGAGCAGACCAGGTGCGGAGACGGCTCGCGCAACAGCTGAGAGGACGGACGACTTGCGCTGCGCCGGAGTCTCGACGCCAGCGGCTGGCGAGCCTGCGCCGGCTTCGGCAGGCGGACCCTTGTCGCGAGCCGGATCGGGCGCGGTCGTCTCAGCCAGTTCTGCAACTTCGCTCACGTTGAGGGCAGCCTCTTGCATGGGCGCGCGGCGGTCGGACTCGATGCGGGCGAGATCAGGGGCCAGGGACGTCATCGCGGTATTCCTCGGGTGAGCGTCGATCTTGTGACGGCGGAGACGTTTCAGAACCCAGGCAGCCAGGACCGGAGGGGAGCCGATCCTTGCTGCCTGGCTGCGACCTATGAGGACAGTGCGGTCCACGCGGCCAGTTCACCCTTTGCGGTGGCGGCGAATTTCTCCGCCTCGCCCTTCTTCATGAACGTGGTGGGGTCACCCGACGGCGACTTGACGAAGAACGCCACGTGGCCGAACAGCTTGAGGCCGGTTGCCTTGTCGTAGACGTAGGTGGCGAAGACCTTCTTGCCGGCGCCCTTGGCGTCCTTGAAGGCCGCCATCATCGCCTTGACGCTGTCGAAGGTCTTGATGCCCTCGCCCTCGACCCACATCTCGGCGGGCGGCAGGCTGGTGTCGTCGGGCTTGGAGGTCACGACGGTCTTCAGCATCTCGTCGTAGGACTTGCCCTTCTTCTCGAAAGCGCGCTTGACGAACGTGTGATCGACCCAGCGCGAGAAATCGAGCGGCGGGATTTCCTTTTCCTTGGCGAGCAGGCCGTGGTCGTACTTTAGGGCCGCGTCCCATTGCGGCTTCAGAGAAGCCTCGAAGGTCGAGATGCCGCCCTTGGAGAAGTAGAGGTAGAGCACCTCTTTCTCGATGCCGGTCCACTCCGAGACCTTGGTGGCGGCGAGCACCGGATCGGCGGCGATCCAGGCCTGCGCCTCCATCGTCGCCTCGACATAGGCATCGACGATTTCGGGATACTTGTCGGCGAAGCTCTTGGCGACGACGGTGCCGTGGAAGGTCGGAATGCCAGCCTCGCTGCCGTCGAAGATCTTACGACCCGTGCCGCGGAACTCCATGACCTCGGACCAGGGGCAGAAGTCGGCATGCGCGTCGATCTTGCCCTGGGCGATGTTGGTGACACCGATCGGCGGTGACTGGCCGACCATTGTGACCTTGTCGTAGAGACCGGCATCACGCAGCACCTTCAGCGTCATGCCCCAGGCCGCCGAACCGATCGGCGTGGAGAGAGATTTGCCGGCGAGTTGCTCGAGGGTGTAGACGTCGGAGGCGACGGGCACGACGATGCCGTTGCCGGTGCCCTTCAGGTTGTAGCCGGTGATGGCGATGAACCGGCTCTCGTCCTTGCCGGTCTTCTCGAAGTTGGCGCCGTTGACGATAAGCGGATAGTCGCCCATCACGCCGAACTGCAGCTTGCCGGCGAGCATCTGGTTGGTGATCGGCGGACCGGACGTATAGTCCTGATAGACGACGTTATAGGTGACGTCCTTGTACTTGCCGTCCTTGGGGAGATATTTCTGCAGGAGTTCGAGCTTTTCGAGGATGACGCCGCCGGGAACCGTATTGGTCACCGTACTCTGGTGGCCAATGCCGATGTCGATCGTTTCCGCCTGGGCAATGGCCGGAGCCAGGGCCAGCGCGACGGCCCCGAGCAGCGAAGTGGCGAGTGGCAGGGTTCGCATGAAAGTCTCCTATTGCCTTGCGCGACTTGTCTCAAGACGCATTGAGAGTTCCGCAACGGCCGTGCCAGTTCGGTGCAGCCCCTGCCGGAGCATGTGGCAACATGCTGATATCGCTTGATCATGTTGTGGAGACAGGCCGGCCCGTCTGATCGCCGTCAGCGCGGCATTTGATGCCGATCAAGGCGCACTGGTCGGTGATTGGGCAGCGCCGCGAAATCAGCGCGCCGATCGAGCAATACAAGTGCGGTTGTCAACGCCGGAGTGATTTTGCTCCGGCCCGCCGATGCAAAATCACTCCGGCGTTGACAACCAAATTAGCAAGTCCATAATCTTCGACCGTCCCGCCAAGGGCGTTACCCCGGAAGCGTGGGTACTGTCGAAATCGTTGCAAGCCGGCGAGCCGACCAAGCGCCTGACCGTCGATGTTCCCGAGGCGCTGCATCACCGCATCAAAGTCCAGTGCGCAATCCATGGCGTCAACATGGCCGACGTCGTGCGTCGGCGTATCAAGACACGCGACCTGATCGCCGAGAATCAAGTTGAGGATGGCGATCGACATCACATCCACAGCGTGCTGGCGCTGTGTGGTCTGCCCTATCGCGAGCCCGGCAACAACGCGCGCGAACACCTTTGAGAGTATGGCAAGAATTCGCTCGCCGTGCAGGCCGGCTATCTCAAAGATCCTGTCACCGGAAAAATGACGCCGCAGGGGCTGCCCTATGGCCCCAAGGTCCGGCTCCTCCTGCTGCACATCTGCACCATGGCCATTCGCCAGAAGAGCGCCGAGATCGAGATCGCCGACAGCATGACGGCGTTCATCCGCGACCTCGGGTTCCCGGTCACCGGCGGCCAGAGAGGCACTCTCCGCCAGTTCAAGGAGCAACTCAACCGACTAGCCGCCGCGCTCATGCAGATTGGATTGTGGCATGGCGCCAACGCCACCACCATCAATGCCCAGCCGATCAAGTCCTTCGAAATCTGGCTGCCACGCCATGCCGATCAACGCATGTTGTGGTCATCCACCCTCCGGCTCGATCAGGACTTCGTTGCGTCGCTGCGCCAGCACGCGTTGCCGGTCGATATCCGCGTGCTCAAGGCCTTCTCGCAGAGCGCCAAGCAGATCGACATGGTGATGTGGCTCGGCTATCGCCTCCGCCGCGTCGACCGGCGCTACCCGATCTCGTGGAGCGCGCTTGCAGATCAGTTCGGCGCGAACGTCAAAGACGCGTGGCGCTTCCGCCAGAGTTTCGCCGAGGACCTCGCCGCAATACGCGAGGTGTTCCCAACCCTTCCGGTCGAAATCACCGATCAGGGCGTGATTCTGAAACCCTGCGATGCAGAGCGGCTGTTCTCCGCAAAGAGCGTGGCGGCCCTCCGAGGCAGGCCCTTGGGCGCGAGTTGAAGGGGCCGGAAGCTGACGACGCCAACACGAGCTGGGTGGCTCCACCGGCCAGCTGGCGCCGTGTGCCCAGATCGGATGGAGTTCCCCCAGCAGGAGATGATGCGCGGCGGCGGGCCCCAATTCGGCAGCTGTGCACCCGCTCGCGCTGTCATGTGCTTCATGGCATTACGGTCGCCCTCGGCCGCGCTCGCCCAGTGACGTGGTGGCCAGCCACTCACCCTCTACACCCTGAAGCCGACAGTCAACAGAACGCTATGCGAACCATGACGCGATAGACCTGAGAGCGACCGTTGTGGCAGGATGTTGCGGTCGTCGAGGTGGGCCATTGAACGAAGGCGCTACGCGCCAGCCTGAGGCGGGTGCCGTTGTGCGCTGAGACGGTCGTGGGCGAGATCGGTGAGCGATAACAGAGTGGGAAGTGTCCTGGCTTGAGGATCAAGGGGTTAGCAACCCTACCCTC
>JBGSQO010000248.1:0-5522 GCA_041738055.1 Filomicrobium sp. | reverse complement strand
CAGCCTTCACAACGGATACGGCCGGCGCGCGTGCGCAGCATCGGTTCAACCGGTTGACGGTCGAGTTGCGCGGCGCCGTCTCCGATACCGTCTTCCAGGGCGACACCGATCCCGACCGCGACCTGACCGAGGCTTCGGGCGCGGTGCGCGCGAGTTGGGAGTTCAAGCCGACGCTGTCGGGCTTCGGCGAGGTCGAGGCGGTCAGGCTCGATTACCGGACGGCCGCCGTCAGCGATGGGGTGGCGCGGGAGGCCGACGGACAGCGCACCCGCGTCGGCGTCTCGTTCGGCGATACGAGCCAAGTCCTGCGCGGCGAGATCGCGCTGGGCTGGGCCGAACAGGACTTGGAGGACGCGCGTCTCGTCGATGCCGATGGCATCATCGTCGATGCCAACCTCGCCTACCGCTTCAACGAACTGACCTCGTTCCTGCTGACGGCGGCCTCCGACATCGCGGGCACGACGACGGCTGGAACAGGTGCTGTGCTGGAGCGGCGGGCGGGCCTCGAAGTGCGCCACGCCTTCCGCCGGCACCTGATCGGCTCAGCCGGTATCGCGGTGGCCACGCGCGACTATGCCGGCATCGATATCGAGGAGCACGAGGTCACGCTCGGGCTCGGGGCGGAATATTTCCTGAGCCCCGAGGCCGTGCTGTTCTCCCGCTACGAGCACACCGCCTTCCGCTCCGAGTTCCCCGACAGCGATTACGAGATCGACGAGGTCCGGGTCGGCATGCGGCTCAGGCGCTAACCTTCGCTTGCGCGGGCGAAGCTCTTTGTGTTGCGCGCGGCGACACTCGTTCCGAGAGCCGGCCGCCGCGCGCCGTTCAGATGCTCACACGATCTTTTTCAGTTCGGCGCGGAAATCGGCCGCAAGGTCGTCGCGTGACAGGGCATAGGCGACGTTGGCCATCAGGAAGCCGAGCTTGGAGCCGCAGTCATAGAGACGGCCATCGAAGCGGACGGCGTGGAATTTCTGCTCCGGGCGGCGCTGCAGCTTGATCATGGCGTCGGTGAGCTGGATCTCGCCGCCCGCGCCGCGCTCCATATCGGCCAGCAGTTCGAAGATCTCGGGCTGCAGGATATAACGGCCGGTGATGTGCAGGTTGGAGGGCGCGGTGCCCTTCTTCGGCTTCTCCACCATCGCCGTGATCTCGGAGACGGGGGCGCCCGCATCCTTGACGCCGACGATGCCGTACTGATGGGCCTGATCCTCGGGGACGGGCGAGACCGCGAGATGGTTGCCGCCCATCTCGTTGTAGGCGGCGATCATGCTGGCCAGACACGGCGTCTCGGAGAAATGCAGCATGTCCGGCAGCAGCAGCGCGAACGGCTCGTTGCCGACGATCTCGCGGGCGCACCAGACGGCGTGACCCAGTCCTAGGGGACCCTGCTGACGCGTGAAGCTGGTCTGGCCGGCGCCCGGCAGGTCGCGGCGCAACTCGCCGAGTTCCTTTGTCTTACCGCGCGTCTCCAACGTATGCTCCAGCTCGAACTGGCTGTCGAAGTGGTCCTCGATGACGCCCTTGTTGCGGCCGGTGACGAACACGAAGTGCTCGATGCCGGCAGCGCGGGCCTCATCCACGACGTGCTGGATGACGGGACGGTCGACGACGGTCAGCATCTCTTTCGGCATCGCCTTGGTGGCGGGCAGGAAGCGAGTGCCGAGGCCGGCGACGGGGAAAACGGCCTTGCGGATTTTCTGCGGAGACTTCGCCATGATCGGGGTTCTTTTCTTCTTCAGGCTGCGCGTGGTCATCTCGGAACGGTTAGGCTGGTCGGCCCGCGTCGTTGTGCAGGGAAAGCACCAAGACGAGGTAAGGAGCCGGCGGATCGCGACACTTCGGTGAACGCGCGGGAAACTGCCGTCCCGTTGTGGCAAATCCAAGCCCGACTATAGGGGTTCGCCTCTAAACAGCCGACAACGGCGCGACAGTCGTTTAGACTTTCGTCACCACGTCTGGGGCTGCCGGTTGCCGGTGGGTTGACGAAGGCGGCCGAACGGTTCGTGACTTGCATTCGGTGGGGCCATGGACCGGCATGCGCATGCCGGCAGACAGGCAGAGTAGCAAGGCGTAGGACAACAGCATGACGATCCTGGTGACGGGCGGAGCCGGATACATCGGCAGCCACATGGTGCACGAACTGAGGGACGCGGGCGAAAAGCTCGTTGTCATCGACAACCTGTCGACGGGCTTCCGCTGGGCGGTGCCGGCCGATGTGCCGCTCGTCGTCGGCGATGTCGGCGATCAGCGGCTGGTCGAGGCGCTCATCGTGGAGCACGGCATCACCGAGATCATCCATTTCGCGGGCTCGATCATCGTACCGGAATCAGTCTCGAACCCTCTGAAATACTACAAGAACAACACGGCGGCTTCGCGCACGCTGATCGAGGCGGCGGTCAATCGTGGCGTGCGCCGGTTCATCTTCTCGTCCACTGCAGCCGTCTACGGCAATCCCGATACGACGCCCGTCGCCGAAACCGCGCCACTGTCTCCGATGTCTCCCTATGGCACGTCGAAGCTAATGACCGAGATGATGCTGCAGGACGTGGCCGGCGCCCATGCGTTCGATTTCGTGGCACTCCGCTATTTCAACGTGGCCGGTGCTGATCCGCAGGGCCGGTCGGGGCAGTCGACCCCGCAGGCCACGCACCTCATCAAGGTCGCCTGCGAGACGGCGCTGGGCAAGCGCTCGCACATGCAGGTCTTCGGTACGGACTACGATACCGCAGACGGCACCTGCGTCCGCGACTACATCCATGTGACGGACTTGGCTCGCGCCCACACTGCGGCTCTCGGATATCTGCGCCGGGGCGGTGGCTCGGACGTGTTCAATTGCGGCTACTCGAAGGGGGCTTCCGTGCTGGAGGTGATCGAGACCGTTAAGCGCGTGTCCGGCATAGACTTCGACGTCAGGGTCGGCCCGCGCCGGCCGGGCGACGTGGCGGCCATCGTTGCCGACAGCGCCAAGATCAGGGCTCGGCTCGGCTGGCAACCTCGGCATGCGGATCTCGACGGCATTGTCGCCCAGGCGCTCGGCTGGGAACGCCAGCTCGAGCACCTGCGGATGAGTGCCTGAGTTCCCAACGCGCCTTCCGGCCGGCTCCCGGAACGGGAGCAGGACAGGCGCAATCAAAGCATCCCCCAGCCCCATTGTGGCCGAGAATCCCTGATGCCGTGTCACAGCGGTTTGGTCGGGATGAGGTACGTGATGGACGTGTATGAGCGGGGCGGACGGGCCGGTGCGAGCCGCGCCGCCGGGATATGGGCCCGGTTGGCGGCGACGCTGGTGCTCATCTTCATGGCCCTGCCGCTGCTGGCGTTGCCTGCAGCCTGGGCCCGGCCGGGCTTTGCCGCCTTCCTGGAAAGTCTGTGGCCGGATGCACGCGACCGCTTCGGGGTCTCGCGGGCGACTTTCGACAAGGCGGTGAGCGGGCTCGAACCCGACCTGTCGCTGCCCGATCTGGAGATCCCGGGGCAGGCCAAGCGCGAGGTCAAACAGGCCGAGTTTACCCGAGAGCCGCGCGAGTACCTCAAGGCGGACTACCTGGCCCGCCTCGCCGAAACCGGCAGGACGCTGGCCCGCAAGCACGCGACGGCGCTCCAGAAAATCGAGGACAAGCACGGCGTCGATCGATATTCGGTGTTGGCCATCTTCGGGCGCGAGACCGCGTTCGGGGCCTATCAGCCACCCAACGATGCCATTCGCGTGCTTGCCACCCAGGCCTGGACCGGCCGGCGCCACGAGTTGTTCCGCGAGGAGCTTCTGAACGCTCTCAAGCTCTTGGAAATGGGCGTGCCGCGCGAGAGGATGAAGGCGTCCTGGGCGGGGGCCATGGGGCTCACCCAGTTCATGCCGTCGGAGTTCTTCACTCACGCCAGCACCACGGACGGCAAGGGCTTCGCCGACCTGTTCAACTCGGTGCCGGACGCGCTCGATTCGGCGGCCCGTCAGCTCGCCGGCAAGGGCTGGGTGCGCGGCCAGACCTGGGGCTATGAGGTGACGATTCCTGCCACTTCCGATTGTGCGGAGGAAGGCCCACCCGGTTCGCGCGCGCTTCGAGAGTGGATGGCGCTCGGCTTCAAGCGGGCCGGCGGCAAGCCGTTCCCGGCCGATGTGATGGGCGCGCAAGCCTACCTGATGTCGCCGGCTGGCGCGCATGGGCCGTCCTTCCTGGCGCTGGAGAATTTTCAGGTCATCCGGCGCTACAACACGTCGGACCTCTACGCCACCTTCGTCGGCAACCTCGCTGACCGCATCGCGGGCGGAGGCGATTTCGCCACGCCCTTCGAGCCGATCGGTCCGCAGAAGACGGCGATCATCAGGGGCACGCAGGAGGCGTTGAAGGCGAAGGGCTTACCCGTGGACGTCATCGATGGTTTTATCGGTTCGAACACGCGCCGGCAGGTCGGCCAGTACCAGCGGTCGAATGGTCTGAAGGTGGACTGCTGGCCGTCGGAGCGCACGCTCGCCCACATGCAGAAAGCAGGGCCTTGAAGCCGACGACGGGATCGGTGCGCGGCGCTTGACGGCAGCCGGCGGATCGCGCACGGATTTGCCAGGAGAAGCTCAATCTGATGCTCAAACGCGCTGGGATCGGCAGTTCGGGACGCGTACGACGGCGGAGCGGGATCGCTGCGCCGTTCCTATTCGTGTGCGCGATGCTCGGTCTTTTCGCGGCCACGACAGAGCGCGCGCGTGCCCAGGATGGCGCGCTGGCGGCGAGCTACATCACGCCGTTTCCGGAGGGGGACGTCTACCGCCTGCGCGTCGTCGGCGACTGGCTGGCCGATGGCGTGATCGACGCGCTCGTCGAGACCAAGAACCGCGAGGCCCGGCTCGAGATCAACCCGAAGCGCTGGACGCTGTCGCGGCTCGTCCGCCTCGACTTCGCGCAGGAGATCACCGAGCTCAAGGCGGACCTGCTGACCGACAAGGTGCACATCGCTGTCGTCATGCTGGGCCTTCAGGATGGCCGCAGCCTGCGCGACGACAAGGGGCGCCGGCTGTCGTTCGGCTCGATCGAGTGGCGGGCCGAGTACGGCCGCCGGGTCGAAGCCGTGATGAAGGAGTTGAAGCGGGGCAGCGTCGCCGTCTACTGGGTCGGCCTGCCGGTTATGCGGCGCGGCGATACCAACGAGGAAGCCCAGGTCATCAATGAGGTCACGCGCCAGCGGGCCTATCTCAGCGGCGTGCGCTACATTGACATCTATGCAGCACTCGCCGACGAGCAGGGCGGCTTCACGCCCTATGGCCCGGATATGACCGGCAAGATCGGCCTGTTGCGCGGACGGGACGGCATCAGCTTCACCTATGCCGGCAGCCAGAAGGTTGCCCACTTCGTCGAGCGGGAACTGAAGCGGGATCTGGCCCAGGCCAAGGCCGAGCGCGCGGTTCCACTTGCGGGCAGCGAAAGCGAGCAGAAGCGAATCACTCCGGTCGATGCGAGCGGCAATCCGCGCAGCGGGGACTGGCGTGCGTCGATTGCGGCGGCCCGCGCCAAAGCGGGGGGGGGGACGGG
>JBGSQO010000166.1:0-3702 GCA_041738055.1 Filomicrobium sp. | reverse complement strand
GCGGGCGCCGGCGACAGCAAAGGCCTCGGCACCGGGCGGCTGCATCACGCGGGGCTGCTCAAGCGCGTGATCGCCGCCAATTTCGGTCGCATGCCCAAGGTGGCCGAGGCCGCGCAGAACAATCGCATCCAGGGCTACAACCTACCGCAAGGCATCATCGCCAAGCTCTATCGCTCCTGCGCGTCGGGCTCGCCGGGCCTGTTCTCCAAGGTCGGCCTGCACACCTACGTCGATCCCCGTCTCGGCGGCGCCAAGGTCAATTCGGTCACCAAAGAGGACATCGTCAAGCTGGTCGAGGTCGATGGCGCGGAATGGCTGTTCTACAAGGCGACGCCGATCGACGTGGCTCTGATCCGCGCGACCAGCGCCGACCCCTCCGGCAATCTCAGCATGGAAAAAGAGCCGCTGACGCTCGACATTCAGGCCCAGGCCATGGCCGCCCACAACAATGGCGGCATCGTCATCGCCCAGGTCGAGCGCATCGTCGAGCAGGGCTCGATCCGGCCCAAGGACGTGAAGGTGCCCGGCATCCTCGTCGACTGCGTGGTCGTCGCCGAGACGCCCGACATGCACCGCATGAACTACGGCGTGATGTACAACCCCGCGCTCGCGGGCGAAGTACGGGTGCCGGCCTCGGACATGCAGCGGATGCCGCTCGACGACCGCAAGATCATCGCCCGGCGCGCCGCGTTCGAGCTTCCGGTCAATGGCGTGCTGAACCTTGGCGTCGGCGTTCCCGATGGTGTCGCGGCGGTCGCCAACGAAGAGAAGGTGACCTCCTACATCACCATGACCACGGAGGCCGGTGCGGTCGGCGGCATCCTGGCCGGCGGCTCGAGCTTCGGCTCCTCGACCAACGCCCACTCGATCCTCGACCAGAACCAGATGTTCGATTTCTACCACGGCGGTGGCCTCGACCTCACCTGCCTCGGCATGGCCGAATGCGACGAGCAGGGCAACGTCAACACCTCGCGCTTCGGCGGGCGGCTGAACGGCTGCGGCGGCTTCATCGACATCTCGCAGAACGCCCGCGCCGTCGTGTTCGCCGGAACCTTCACCGCCGGTGGGCTGGAGGTTGCCATCGAGGACGGCAAGCTGCGCATCCTGAGCGAAGGACGATCCCGCAAGTTCGTCAAGGCCGTCGAGCAGATCACCTTCGCCGGCCGGTTTGCCGCTTCGAAATCGCAGCCCGTGATCTATGTGACGGAGCGCTGCGTGTTCCAGCTTTCGTCCAGCGGCCTCGAACTCATCGAGGTGGCGCCCGGCATCGACATCGAGCGCGACATCCTCGCGCACATGGATTTCAAGCCGGCGATCCATCGTCCGATCCCGATGGACGCGCGCATTTTCCGCGACGAGCCGATGGACCTGCTGGCGGACCTGATGAACCTGAAGCTCGCCGAGCGGATCAGCTACGACCCGGACCGCAACATCCTGTTCGTCAACCTGGAAGGCTATTCGATCCGCAAGAAGAGCGACGTCACCGACCTGCAGAGCGCGCTTGTCGCTGGTTGCAAGAAGGCCGGCCGGCGCGTCAACTCCGTGGTCAACCACGACGGCTGCCGCATCGCCGAGGACCTCTACGATGCGTGGGCGGAAATGATCCTCCACATGCAGCAGCATCACTATCTGACCACGGCGCGCTACACGACGAGCGCGTTCATGCGCGTCAAGATGCAGGAGGCGTTGGCCAAGCGCGGATTGAAACCGCACATCTACGAGAGGAAAGAGGAGGCCGACGCCTACCTCGAGCAAACCCGCTGGGATGCCGGCGCCTGAGGTAAGGGTCTTTTGATTGCGCCTTCCGAGGACTCTTTATTTTGCGCCTTCCGACACGCGTGCCGCGCGCCGGCCGGAAGGCGCATGGGAGTTTGCCGCACGCGGCAGGGAAAACAGGCCATGCCTGCGCAGGGTCCGGGGCGGCCCAACACGGGCTTGCCCAGTGTTGGCCAAACGAGAGCAAGCCCCTCGCACTTCACTTGACCGGGCGGAGGCGGCGCCCTTCGGGCCATGAGGGCCTGCGCGGCCCTCAAACTCCCGCGCCAGGGCCTGAGGCCCTGGACCCCGCCCTTGGGATTGCACTCGGGTCGCCGCGCATGGCGGGGAAAACAGCCCCCTGCTTCAGGCAATCGCGCGGGCGTGGACAACCTCGCGCGGGCGCAGCGGGCGCACGTCATCGGCTCGGACCGTTGCAATGGCAAGGGTTTCGCCGGTGAGCGACATGAATTCGATGATGTAGCCTTTGCCACCGGCATGGACATGCACAACGGTGCCGACATCCCCGGGCTCGAGACCATGCTCAGGCACCGGCCTAGTCAGCGCAACGCGGTCAAGCTCCTCGATCATCGGGTCCTTCCAAGGTCAGGCACCAGGGTGACGAAACGCGGGGGCTCGCTGCCATCGTCGATGATCCAGACGGTTCGGATCGTCGGGTTGCGGTTATCGGGCGACGGCAATGGGCCAACGATTTCATACATCATACCAAATTCCGTCGAGCGCTCCACATCGACGTCATAAGTGGCGACATGGGCAAGAAGAGCCTCGCGCAAATCGGCCGGACGACTGGGCGAGAACCCGAACCGCTCGAGGAAGCGAGCCTTCGGAGCGCCGTCCGGATGATCGTGGTCGAGCAGGTAGCGGGCAATCTTGGCCTCGGCGACGACGGCCTGATGAGCGTTAGGTAGTCGTGGCATAACTCGATCCGAAAGCGACCAGGGCTCCGCCGTCTTGGCGCAGCCAAGCTCCGCTTGGGCGACCCGACCTGCAGGTTTTGCACAACCGCACAGTATGAGCGAAGAACACAGGACGTAAGGGGATTAGGGGGTATGGGGTAACGTCCTCGCCAAACGGAAGCCGTCGAGCCAGTACCGCGCGGCCCAAAGGATCCAACCGCGGTCCGCCGAGCGGAGGTCCTGAGCAAGGTCGTACCAGGAACCGCCGCGGAGAACGCGGGAGCAGTCCTTCGTGTCCGGAGCTTTGGAGCCGTCCGTCGGAGCCCCCTTGTAGCTGTCCGCAGAGCAATCCTCGACCCACTCCCACACGTTGCCATGCATGTCATGGAGGCCGAAGGCATTGGCGGGGAAGGTTCCGACCTCAACCGTTCCGCCCGCGCTGGACGAATACCAGTCGGAGAACTGCGCCTGATTCTTTGAAAGCTTGGCACCGAAGCTGTATGCGGTCGTCGTGCCCGCCCTGGCCGCATACTCCCACTCTGCCTCGGTCAGAAGGCGATAGGGCTGGCCGGTCTTCTTTGACAGCCAAGCAACGTAGTGTTTGGCGTCGTCCCATGTGACATTCATGACTGGGCGCTTACCACGGCCCCAACCTGCGTCGTCGCGCTTGTGCGTGCATCCCTTCACCGCCACGCAAGCGTCCCACTCGGCGAACGTTACCTCGAACTTCCCGACCGCGAACGGCTTGGCAATCGTCACCCGCCTCTGCGGGCCTTCTTTGGCGGACCGGCCCTCCTCGTTCTCCGGCGATCCCATCATGAAGCTGCCCGCCGGCACGACGACCATCTCGGGGCAGTCCGCGCAGTCGCGGAACTCGCGCCTCTTCGGATCGCTTGGATCGAGGCAGGTGGGTTTGCCTGCGACAGCGGTGAGCACGCCCGGACAGGTGGCGACCTCTTCGCCTCTCCCCTCGGGGGAGAGGGTCGGGGTGAGGGGGTGCAACAAGCTCCACCCGCCGCGTCTGGGGCTG
>JBGSQO010000146.1:0-1728 GCA_041738055.1 Filomicrobium sp. | reverse complement strand
CGAGGGGGAGCGCCAAGGCGCCGGCGAGCGCGGTCATCGCCACGCTGACCGTGAGGTGTTTGAGCATTCGTCAGTCTCCAACGCAGAACGAGAAAAAGGGAACGGACTGCTTCTCGTTTACTATGGTGGCCTCTGCCGAATGCTTAATGCGACCGCGATTTTTTGTTGTCGCCCGGTAACCAATCGCTCAGCGGATGACGATCCGGGTCGCGCTGCGCCCATACTGTTGCACCAGCGAATACAGCACGCGCGCATTGCCGGGATGCAACCGGATGCAGCCGTGCGAGGCGCGCCGACCGAGCCGGCCGACCTCCGTCGTGCCATGGATGGCATAGCCGCCGCTGAAGAAAATCGACCACGGCATCGGCGACCAATCGTACTTGCGCGAGTGCCACATGCGCTCGAGCCGCGTCGGGCGGTAACTGCCAGCGGGCGTGTTGTAGCCGGCCCGCCCCGTCGAAATCGACCACGTGTCGTAGTGGGCGCCATCGACGTAAACGGCCATGGTCTGCGAGCCGCGATTGATGTGCACGGACACGCTCGCTGCAGCCGGCGCGGCGAGGGCGAACGCGAAAATACCGAGGATTAGCGAGAGGCCGAGAGGGCGGCGGGTCGTCGGGCAGCGCATGGGGATATCCTTCCTTGAACTCCTGGAACCCATACCCGCGAGCCCCCGGCTGCGGATGCAGGCTCCGCCCAAGAGAGTGATGGAGAAGGGCACGGCTCTCAACACCAGACGGCAGGCCCGGCCGACTTCCGCGCCTCGCGTGGCCCAACGGTCGCGGACGACAGGTCGCACGCGCCCTGCGCACAGCCAGCACGCCCTCTCGGGGGGCCGGGGGAACCAAGTGCGGGGGCTGCGCGCCCCCGGACCCCGCGCGGGGGATTACCCCGTTTGCCTGCGTCTTGGCAACGCGCGTGCCCCAAACTCCTGTGATGGTTCCACGGCCTAAGGCCTTGGGTAGGGGGCGAGGGGGCAAGGCCCCCCGCACTTCACTTGCCATCAGCCCTTGTCCTGGCGGAAGATCTTGTGGCAGCCGCCGCAGTTGCCGACCACCTTCGGGAACTCCTCCTGGAACGAGAACTCGTCGGTGATGGCGGCCTTTGCGGCCGTTGCGGCATCGACGAGCTTCTTGAAGCGGCCTGCGAACTCGTCCTTCTTCTCCCAGATCACGGGCAGGGCTTCGGTCTCGCCGCCGGTCTTGCTGTCGTCCGGGAACATCTCGGGGAGCTTTGCCGCCTTTGCGATGTAGACGTCGAGAGCTGCCATCACCGGAGCCGGGTCGAACGGGATCTCCGCCTTCAACATCTGGCCCGGCAGCTTGGTTGCCGCGCCCATCGCCTTCAGGGCCTCCTTGCGGGCCTTGATGGCGTCGAGGTTCTGGGCCATGGCGGGGGCTGCCACGGCCACGGCGCCAAGAACGGCGAGAACGAGGAACGATCGCTTCATGAAGTTCACCTCATTGATCAGGCGTTGGAGTTACGCACGCTTGGTCTACGCAGGGTTGCTCGTGGTGGGTCGCGGCGGTGTGCATCGCCCCCTCGAGCCAACGGCGAATAGCGTGGAAGGCTGGCATCCAGATGGTCGGACGGTCAATCGTCGTGCACACACGAAATTTTGATCCGCCCATCGGCCCGTCGAGCCGACACGCCGGAGTTGTCGGGGATCGCACGCTGCACCTGCGCGACGGCCGCCGGCTGACCTACCGCGAGTTCGGGGCGCCCGAC
>JBGSQO010000144.1:0-3045 GCA_041738055.1 Filomicrobium sp. | reverse complement strand
CGGCCATCGCGGCGGCCTGAGACAGCATCGCACCACCGGCAGCCGCATGGATCGTCAGCTGGCGGGCGACACGCACGCGCAGGCCGCTGCGCTCGATCTCGATCTCGCTGAGGCCGGTCTCGTTCAGCAGCTCGGCCAACTCGCGGATGAGGTCCTTTTCGGTGCTCTGCGCATCCTTCGGTTCCTTGGTGTCCTTTGCGCTCATGGCCTTGGGCCCCTTCTGCTGCGGCCGCTTTGCGGGCCGTCGATCCGGCTGTTTCACTGTGTTCGTTTCGCGATCAGATGCGCCATCGCCTCGACCGCCAGCTCGTAGCCCTTGGCGCCGAGCCCGCAGATCACGCCGGTTGCGGCAAGAGACATGTAAGAGTGGTGGCGGAAGGCGTCGCGGCGGAAGATGTTGGACAGATGCACCTCGACGACGGGCAACTCGGCGGCCTGCAGCGCATCGAGCAGGGCGATGGAGGTATGCGTCAGACCGCCGGCATTGAGAATGATGCCGGAGCCCGCCTCGCGCGCCTCCTGCACCCAGTCGATCAGCACGCCCTCGTGGTTCGACTGGCGGAATTCGACTTGGTGGCCCAAGGCGACCGCGCGGGCCTCGGTCAGGCGGCGCACATCCTCCAGCGTGTCGGTCCCGTAGACGGCCGGCTCGCGCTTGCCGAGCAGGTTGAGGTTCGGGCCGTTCAGGACGTAGATCGGCTTTGGCATGTTCGGTTCACTGCAGGGGTTGCCCGTTCCGAGGAGTGTGGGACGGGGTCGATCTCACCCGGCTGTGGCACAGCGAGCGGTGTCCTGCAGCAGCCACGAACCGGAGCGCGCAGGCGCACCCGTCAGCTGCCCATCTCCGCGGAAACTCATGTTCCGAGAGCACAAACACAGCTGCCCCGGACGGTCGCCCGTCGGGTCGATCTCGTCGCCACTGCAGCGACAGTGCCGCTTCGTCTATCAGCTTTATCCGGAATGGAAAAGGCCGACAGCAAGACGGCTGCCGACAACCCGAAGTTGTCGGCAGCCGTGTCGCTCTATGCCTCGATGGTGTGGCGGGGCCCGCTCAACAGACGTCGCAACCGCCGGCCGCACGGATCGCCTTGACGTGCTCGGCGAGCTGCTCGTGCAGGTTCTCGGGTGCGCCGGCAATCGAGCGGTCGCCGACCAGGAAGTGGGGCGTGCCGTTGATGCCCATCTTCTGGGCGACCTCGCGCACCTTCTCGATCTCGGCGGTGACGTCGGGGGCGTTCATGTCCGCCTTGAGCTTGGCGACATCGAGGCCCAGCTTTCCGGCGATCTTGAGCGCGGTCTCCTCGTCGAGGCGGCCCTTGGAATTCAGCATGTCGCGGTGGACTTCCCAGTATTTGCCCTGCTTCTTGGCGGCGAGGGCTACACGCGAAGCCTCCTCGGACCCCTTCGATAGGATCGGCAGTTCCTTGAAGACCACCTTCACCTTCTTGTCGCTGTCGATCAGCTTGGCGACCTCGGGGAAGCCGCGCTTGCAGAAGCCGCAGTTGTAATCGAAGAACTCGACGACGGTGACGTCGCCCGCGGGATTGCCGGCCATCGGCGCGTCGGGGCGGCGGAACAGGTCGGCCGCGTTCTCCTTCAGCGAGGTCTTTAGACGGGCGGACTGGATCTCCTCGAGCTTCTTTTCGAGTTCGGCCTGCACGTCGAGGAAGACTTCCGGGTTCTGCAGCAGGTAATCGCGGATGACGGCGCGGATGCCGGCCTTCTGCTCGTCGCTGAAGGGGGCCTTCTTGGCCGCCTCTGCTGCTTCAGAGACCGCGCTCGACTGAGCGGTGGCGGGGTTGCCCGCGGTCAGCGCCGAGAGCGCGAAGCCGGCCGCCGTCGCCAGCCCCAGCACGAGGGCGAGGCCGGAGCGGCTGGTGGTCAGGGCGAGAGCCTTGTCGAGCAGTGTAACGGCCATGGGGAGCTTTTTCATCCTCAGCTGGTGGCGATGGTGGCGCGTGACGATCAGGCACGACCGGTCTTGGTTGTCGTCGGATCGAGCCTATAGGCGAGCGGACTGCCCGCGGTCAAACAACGTCGGCGTGAGTGGGCAGGCGTGGCACACCGGGCGTACCCGCTAGCCGCGCACGGAGCATGGCTCACGTCTGGGGCAGCTTGTAGTTCAGGATATCGTCATTCTTGAGCCACTCCGGCGAGCCGGGCTTCAGCTCACGCTGCGCCCGCTTGGCGAAGATCTGCGCCTCGCGCAGGTTGCCCTCCAGGAAATGCGCCTGGGCGATCATCGCCTCGGCCTGGGGTTTCTGGCCCTGGCTGGCGTAGGCGGTCGCCATCAGCCGGTAGGCCCGCGGATTGCTGTCCTCGAGCAGAGACTTGCGCAGGAGGCCAACCGACTCCGCCATGCCCGGTGCGCCGCCGGCTTGCTGCAAGGCCGTGGCCAGTTGCACCTGCACGAGGCTGGCGTTCGTTCCGAGGATCGACAGCGCCTTGCGCAGCGGTGCAATGGCCTGGGCGGCCTTGCCGGACCGCATCAGCAGGTCACCCTTCACCTCCCAGAAATAGCCGTTGTCGGGCTTGTCTCGGATCAGCGCGTCGATGTCGGCGATTGCTGCCTCCAGCGCGCCGTGACCGCCGGAATGGTAGCGGGCCAAAGCGCGGGCATAGCGGGCCGGTAACGTGCTGTTGGAGGCCGGATAGCGGTTGAACACGACGCTCGGCGGCTCGAGATAGCCGGCGAGCTTGGCCCGCATCAAATCGTGACGCAGCTGCAACTCGGGTGGGTCGACGGCGTTGTAGTGCGGGCTCTGCTGGACGAGGCGGCGGAGCTGGTTGAGGCGATCCGTCGCGACGGGGTGGCTCCTGACGAAGGGGTCCTTGTGGGTGTCGGAGATGTATTCCTGCTGGGCGAACCGCTCGAACGTCTCGAGCATACCGCGGCCGGACTGGTTGGTGCGCTGGAGGAACGAGAGACCGGCCTGGTCGGCTGCCGATTCCTGCGAGCGGCGCTCGGCCAGTAGCGATCGCATGACGATCTCGTTGCCGCCGAACAGCACGCCCTGGCCACCCTGCGCGATCTCGCGGCCCGTG
>JBGSQO010000135.1:0-7403 GCA_041738055.1 Filomicrobium sp. | reverse complement strand
GTCAGCGGGCCGGCGATGGCGATGCGCACGCTCTCGGCTGCGGCGGCGGGCAGGGTGGCTCCCCATGCGGCAAGCACTGCGGCGAGCGAGAGGCTCAGAGCTTTGAAGCCTGACGTCTGCATGCGTGAAGTCTCTCCTTGTTGCATTAGTTGACGACCGGGGGCAATGGGGCCGGGGGGCCAAGCCGACCCGCCATGGTCCCACTGCACCGCAGCAGAAGTGCGACAGCATGTTCGTCTGGAAGTCGGGATTTGTCACGCGTGACGGTAGCGCGGAGGGCGACGCACTCGCGCGCGTCCGCTCGGGGGATCACCCCATTGACCTGCGCCCAGCGACGGGCATGCCCCGACCGCCCGGTCATGGTTCCAAGGGCTTAGCCCTTGGGTAGGGGGTCGAGGAACAGTCCAACACGGGCTTGCCCAGTGTTGGCCAACACGAGAGCCCTCGTCTTCACTTGGGCCGAAAGCTCCGGCTGCAATCTTATCGTGCACGGGGGCACCCCCGCCTCACCCTCACAGTTGCGGCTGGCCGGGCAGCCTCAGAACTCGCCCTTGGCGCCGCGATCGAGGAGGGCGAGGATGATCTCCTTGACCTTCTCGGCCTCCTCTTTCAGCTCCGGCGGCAGGGGCTTGCCGCCGTGGATCATCATGTCCATGTCGAGCGAATAGAGCCAGAGCTTGCCCTGGTTGTCCTCGAGCAGGCTGACCCGGCAGGGCAGGTAGGCGGCGAAGGCATCCGAATAGTCGATCATCTTGGCAGCGGTCAGCGGATTGCAGTACAGGTAGATCTTCAGCTTGCGCCAGGGCTTGCCCTGCATGGCCGTGACCTGATCGCCCAGCGGCAGCGCGCCCACGTCCTTGATGTTCATCTCGTTGGCGACGGACTGGATTGCGGTATCGACGTCCTCGAAGCTCAACCCGTCGGCGACCTTGCGCTTCCAGACGGTGGCCTCGGCGGCGTTGCCGGTCTCGATCAGGCGCGAGACCATGTTCTGATAGACAGCTCCGGCCTTCGGGTCGAACCCGCTCATAATGCTGGTGTAACGCATGTAGCCGTAGCCGGTGGCGAGAATGGCCACGGCGCCAATTACGGCGAGCAGGTTTTTCAACATGGACATCGGACGCGGACTCCCTGGGGCGTGCTCTGCTGGCACTACTGCGCTAAAGCTATACACTCGGATGTGGGTGGCAAGTCAAACATGCAGTGTTATGCATGTATGCATTTGTTCCAGGGGCTGGCGGCTCGAGCGGCTTCCGCCACAAATGGCCTTCTCGCCGCCTCGGGTCCACAGTAACGTCTCATCCATGACGACACGGAAGCGAGACGATCTGCACGGCCTGACGCGTCCAGGCGATCACGTCCCCAGTGGTCCGCCCGCGACCACTGCGCGAGCCGGCACGCCCGCGCGGTCGAACGCCGACGAGATCACGGCCTTTCTCGGCAAAATGCGCGAGCTGGCCCCGCAGGCGGGCGCCGGCCAAGGGCGCCTGATCTTCGGCATGGATGCCACCTTGAGCCGTCAGCCGGCCTGGGACCTGGCGCTGGGGCTGCAGGCGGATATGTTCGAAGCCGTTCGCGATATCGGCGGGCTCGACGTGCAACTCGTTTACTTCCGTGGATTTCGCGAATGCCGGGCCTCCCGGTGGGTCCGCGATCCGCGCGCGCTCTCCCGGCTCATGACGCAGATCACCTGCCAGGGCGGCACGACGCAGATCGGAAAGGTGCTCGCTCACGCCCGCACGCAGAGCGAGCAGAAGCGGGTCAATGCGCTCGTCTTCGTCGGCGATGCGATGGAGGAGAACCTCGACGCGCTCTGTGCCCGCGCGGGTGAGTTGGGGCTCCTTGGCGTGCCGGTCTTCATGTTCCAGGAGGGGCGCGATGCGGCAGTCGAAGTGGCGTTCCGTGAGATCGCGCGCCTGTCGAAAGGGGCGTGGTGCCCGTTCGAGGCCGGAGCGGCAGCCCAGCTTGGTGAGTTGCTGCGCGCGGTGGCGGTCTATGCGGCAGGCGGACAGACGGCCTTGCGGCGTCTGATCGAGACGGAACAGGCGGCTGGCGCAAGAAAGCTGCTCGAGCAGTTGCGGTCGTGAGCCACAACCCATAGACCGGGGACGGACATGGAAGGACGGACGCCCCCCGCATGCTGTATCTCATCCTCGGTCTGCTCCTCCTCTCCGTGGGGCTGGTGTTTCGGCACTGGCTTGCGCAAGCAAGCCCCGTGCAGCAATCGACCATGCAGCGGCGGGCGCGGGTGTTCGCCGGTGCCCTTCTGGTCCTTTCGGCGGCGATCCTGACGGCCCGCAATGCGCTGCCCTTGGCGATCCCGGCGGCCGTTCTCGGCCTTTTTCTGCTGATGGGGACCGGGCGGAGCATTGCCATCCCTTCGGGTGCGCCCGGCTCTGGTGACCGCTCGCGAATCGTCACGGATTATCTGGAGATGGAACTCGACCACGAAAGTGGCGCCATCACCGGGCGGGTGCTGAAGGGCCTGTTCGCCGGCCGTCGGATCGAAAGCCTGCGCCCGGCCGAACTGGCGCTGCTGTGGCAGGACGCGCGCGCCGACGATGCCACCTCCGCCCAGCTGATCGAGGCCTACCTGGACCGCACCTATCCGAGCTGGCGGGAGGATGTCGCACGCGGCGAGAAGGAAATGAGCGGGCCGGACGGGCGCATGACGCCAGCCGAGGCTTACGAGATCCTGGGTTTGTCAGCGGGCGCCAGCGAGGAGGCTATCCGCCGCGCGCATCGCGAACTGATGCTGAAGCTGCATCCGGATCGGGGCGGTTCGACCTATCTGGCGGCCAAGGTCAACGAAGCCAAGGAGGTACTGCTGCGCCGGGCTTGACTGTGGTATGCCACGAGCGCCGCCCGTTCGAGCCGATGCCGTGCACCTCGCGCATTGCCCTTTTGAGCGGGTCGCTTGCATACTGTCGGGACAACAAGATCGGCGGAGGACGACACCCGATGACGACGCGCGCGCTGAACTACGGCGAAAACCCCCAGCAACCGGGCGCGGTCTCGGAGACCCCCGGCTCGACCGATACCCTCGGCATTCCTCGCTTTTTCACACCCGATGGCGTCCCGGCCCTCGAAGGTGCAGCCAGCATGAGCTGGGCGACGCTCAAAGCGCTGGACACCGGACTGGAGGCGGTCACGCGGATCGCCGCCTGTCTGGAGCGAAATGTCGGCTCGGTGCCCAAGATCGCGGTTCTCGTCACCCACGGCACGCCATTTGCGGCCTGCATCGGGGGCTCCGACCAGGTCATCAATCGCGCCATCCAGTCGAACTTCCGCGCGGCTTTCGGCTCCTTTCTCGTCACCAACGTGGAGCTGAGCGAGCCGGTCGCCTACAAGGTCCGCCAGTGGATGGGGCCGGACCGCCCGTTTCTCGGGCTGGCGGCGCCCCGCATCGACGAGGCCGCGGCCCCCTACTTCATCCGCAAGCGGGGCAAGTGCCATCTCCTGATGAACCCAGCGCTCGCCAGCCTCGGGATCGCGAGCCTTGCCCGCGAAGACATCACCCACACTGTACGCGGGGCAACTCTCACGCAGATGCCGAACCCTTTCCTGCCGGAATTCCCGGCCGATTGGGATATCGGTCTCAAGTGTGACATGAGCCTAGCATGGGGCGTGTGCGCCGCGTCGGCCTCGAGCTGCATCACGATCGCCAACGACGGCATGCTGGTTGCCAACGCGGCTGGCCACATCGAGCGGGCAGCCGCAGCGGATACCGCGATCCTGCAAGCAAAGGTCGCCGGCCGTTCGGAGATGCTGCATGGCGCTGCTGTCTGCTCGGACAGCTTCTTCTCGTTCGCCGATGCGATCGACCATCTGGCGCGGCGCAAGGTGAAGGCGATCTTTGCCACGCACGGCTCGGTGCATGACGACGAGGTGCGCGCACACGCCCGCGAGTTCGACGTGATTTTCCACACCGTGCCGGACCGCGAGGGCCGCATTTTCTACGGCCACTGATACACCAACCGAACGAACTCCTGACGCATCCCTGCCGGCATCCCGCGCCTTCCGGCCGGCTCTCGGAACGAGTGTCGGAAGGCGCAAAGCAAGAGAAATGCCGTCCAGCAGAACGGACATTCGGATGAGTCACCGGTTAGGCGGACGGTATGAAGGCGCGTCCTCCATCATGATCGATTGTACCGTCGGGCGGCTGGCCGCATGAGCACGCCAGCCAAAGGGTTCCGCGACGGCCTCCTCGTTGCGCTGTCGATCCCTGGCCTGATCCTGGCGTTCAGCGCGGCCGGATTTGGCGCACTGGCGCGCGATGCCGGCATGTCGCTCGGCAATTCCGTCTTCATGATGGGGGTCTTCTTCGCGCTCCCGGCGCAGGTCGTGATGATGGACCAGATCGCGCGCGGCGGCTCTGTGTTCGGGGGCGCGCTGGTCGTCATGCTGACGGGAGTTCGGCTGCTGCCGATGGTTGTGGCCATCATGCCGCTGCTGAAGGATGGGGAGCGGACGACGTGGCGGCAGGTGCTGGCGGTGCACGCTGTCGCGGTGACGGCCTGGATCGAAGGCATGCGCCGCCTGCCATCGCTGCCGGAAGACCAGCGGCTCAGCCATTTCCTCGGTATTGGCGTCGGTCTTGTCGGCACGACACTCATCGGAACCGCGACGGGCTTTCTGCTGGCGGGATCGGTGCCGAAGATCGTGGCCGCCGTCCTGCTATTCCTGACGCCGATCTATTTCTTTCTGTCGCTGCTGGCGACGTCCGGCGCCCCAAGCGATCGCATTGCGGTCCTGACAGGCGCCGCGCTCGGGCCGGTGCTCTATGTTCTGGTTCCCGGGCTCGACCTCTTGCTGACCGGGTTGATTGCGGGAACCATCGGGCACTTTGGTGGCCAGCGCTGGGCGCGGCTCTGGGAGGGCGAGGAGCCGTGACGAATGTCCTGTCCAGCCTCGAGGGCACGCTGATCATTCTGCTGGTCGCGCTGTTCATGCACGAGCCGTTCCGCTGGCTCGGGCTCTATCTCGGACGCAAGGTCTCGGCGGGCAGCGCCATCTTCTCCTGGGTGAAGGCGGTCTCCAATGCCATCGTGGCCGCACTCGTGATGCGCCTCCTATTGTTTCCGGCGGGCGAGTTGGCCGCACTGCCGCTGGCGCTCCGGGGGGCCGCGTTCCTCAGCGGGGTCGGGCTCTATTATGCGGCCGGCCGCCAGATCGGCATTGGCGTTGTTGGCGCGGCGGCGGTGCTGGTGGCGGGGTCGGTCTTGATAGCGGGCACGTGAAGTGCGGGGGCTTTGCGAGTCTTGGTTTTGCGCCTTCCGACACTCGTTCCGAGAGCCGGCCGGAAGGCGCGTTCCCGAACCCCGCGCCGTCATAGTTACTCGTCAAGTGATGGTTCCAAGGGCTAAGCCCTTGGTGGGGTCGAGGGGCGAAGCCCCCGCACTTCACTTCACTCACTGCACCACCGCCGGCGTCTTGCCGATGAACCGCCCCTGCTCGACCTCGTCGATGAGGAACAGCGCGACGTCAGACCGCCGCACCGGCCCGATTTTCCAATCCTTCGGCTCGGGCAGGGCGCGATAGAGGCCCGTGGCCCGCCCGTCTCGCAAAAGCCCCGGCCGGGCGATGGTCCAGTCGAGGCCGGAGCGGCGCACGATCTGCTCTTGGATGTCCTTGTCGTCGTAGATCTTCCGCAGGGTGAAGGTGAAGGCGAGGCGATAGAGCGGCGAGAGGTGGTCGCGGCTGTCGCCGGCGCCGAGGCCGGTTACGCACACGAGGCGTTTGACGCCGTTCGCCTGCATCTGGTCGACGAGAATGCGGGTAGCCTCGGAGAACAGCGTGGTGCCGGACAAAAGGGTTCCCGGATTGATCGCAGCGCCCAGCACCTGGATCACGGCATCGACGCCAGCGAGCGCCGCCCGCACGTCGTCGGCCGAAAGAGCGTCTCCTGCCACCGTCTCCAGCCGCGCATCGCTGAGCGGGATGCTGGCTGCCGAGCGGGCGAAGGCGCGCACGTGATGCCCGGCTTCCAGCGCGGCTTTCACCGTCTCGAGCCCGATCCCGCGGCTGGCACCCATGATGAGCAGCTTCATGTCCGGTCGTCTCCGTCTGTCGTCAGGGTCTCGAACGCTTATCATGGCAGCTTACGCGGGCGATGTGATCCCGGATGCGGCGATCCTGCCCTTGACCGGGGACCAACCTCTGCCGCCTGTTCCGGTTCAAAACCGCTGCGGGAGGATCAGATCATGACGCGCGAGACCTACAAGAGCCTAGCGACCAAGGCGGCGGCGGAAGTGCGCGAGCTGATGCCCTGGGACCTCGAACGGCTGATGCGCGAGGAGCCGCGGCTGTTGATCGTGGATGTCCGTGAGCGGTCCGAGTTCGCTCAGGCGCATATCCCCGGTAGCCTCAACGTGCCGCGCGGCATTCTGGAATCGGCTTGCGAGTACGACTACGCCGAGACCGAGCCGGAGCTGGTGGCTGCCCGCGACCGCCTCGTCGTCATCGTCTGCCGGTCGGGCAATCGCAGCGCGCTGGCCGCCGTCGTGATGGGGCTGGTCGGTTATGCCGATGTCGCGTCGCTGAAACTCGGCATCAAAGGCTGGAACGACAGCGAGTTGCCACTCGTCGATGCTAGCGGGCAGGCCGTCGACCCGGATGACGCGGTCGCCCGCCTGGAGCCGCCGCTGCGGCCCGAGCAGATGGACCCGGCGCGCAGGCGTTGAGTCCCGAAGTGAAGAAAAGGGGGCTGCGCGCCCTCTTGACCCCGCGCAGGCTTTTTGGATTGCGCAGACTTTTTGCAGAAAACCGCAAGGACACTTTTCGGAAAGTCTGCTGAGCCTGTCGACGTCAGGACGCTACTTCACAACGCAACCAGCGCGGCGCGGATCTTGTCGGCGCTCGCGGCGAGCTCCTCGGCGGCCGCAAAGCCGCGGGCGTGGTGCTTCATCGGCACGTCGTCGTGGCGCGGGATCACGTGCACGTGGAGGTGGAACACGGTCTGCCCGCCGGCGTGCTCGTTGAACTGGTTGATCGTTACGCCATCGGCGGCGAATGCGATCTTGACCGCGCGGGCGATCTTCTGGGCAGCGACGATGACCTTGGCCAGGACGGCGGGATCGGCATCCAGCAGATTGCGCGATGCGACTTTCGGGACGACCAGCGTGTGACCCGTCTGCTGGGGCATGATGTCCATGATCGCGATGACGTCGTCGTCCTCGTAGACCTTGTGGGCGGGAATTTCGCCGCGCAGGATCTTGGCGAAGATGTTGCTCGGATCATAGCTCGTCATGGCAGCTGGCCCTCGTCCTCGGCAGGTTGAATGCTGCGAGGTAATGCGCCTCTGCTTCCGCGCGTCAATCCTCTTCTGGCGGCTCGCAGGGCGGAGCGGGAGGCGCCGAGCCCTCGCGGCGGAATGGCGCGTACTCGGCCAGCACGGCCTGGGC
>JBGSQO010000132.1:0-1935 GCA_041738055.1 Filomicrobium sp. | reverse complement strand
CTGGCAGGGCGTGCTCGGCCTCGCCCGCCGTCCGGAGCTGTTCCTGATGGTCGGCGACAATGTCTACGGCGACATCAAGAGCCCCGATGGCGCGGAGCTGATTGCGGCCTACCGCGAGCAGGGCAGCCAGCCGGAACTGGCGGCCGTCCGCGCGGCGGTTCCGTTCCTGGCGACCTGGGACGACCACGACTATGGCGGTAACGACGCGGGCGCGACCTACGAGCATCGCGTGCTGGCGGCCCGGCTGTTCCACGAGTTCTGGCAGAAGCATCCCGAGCGGCCCGTCGAACAGGGCATTCACTATGCGCGAACGTTCGGCCCGCCCGGCCAGCGCGTGCAGATCATCATGCTCGATACCCGTTCGTTCCGCTCCGACCTCGTGAAGAAGACGGACGCCTTCCCGCACTGGGGCAAGTATGAGCCGATTGCCGAGGCCCAGCGCACGATGCTCGGTGAGACGCAATGGACCTGGCTCGAACAGAAATTGCGGGAGCCCGCCCAGATCCGCATCGTCGTATCCTCGGTGCAGGTGTTGGCCGAGGGCCATGGCTTCGAGCGCTGGGGCAACTTGCCGCTGGAGCGGGAGCGGCTGGCAAAACTGATCGAGGCGACGGGGGCTGGCGGGACCATCCTCGTCTCCGGCGACCGGCATATCGGAGCCATGTACACGCGCACGCTGCCTAATGGCCAACTGCTGGCGGAGATGACCACGAGTTCGCTCAACCGCGCCTATGGCCCATCCAAGGACGCGCGCACGCCCGAGTTGGTCAGCGCTCTGATCCACCAGGAAAATTTCGGCCTCGTCGATATCGACTGGCAGGGCGCCAAGCTGTTGCTGAGCCTCAACGGCATCGATGGGGGCAGGCTCGAGGCGATCGAACTGGACTTCGATGCCATCGGCGTGGTGCGATAGCGGAAGCATCGAATTGACAGCGGACCGCATGCTGCCGATTGTCGCTCTTGCGTTCCATCAAGGGGAAGGGCGACGATCACGTGCAGGATGGTGCCTGCGACATGCCCCGCGCTTGCCGGCAGACAACGGCATAAACAACAATCGAACCATGGCCATCGACACCGAGGCCGTATCAGGGAGGACTGATATCGTGATGAACTTCAAGGCCTTTGCTCGCCAGCTTGCAGCCTTTGCCGCCACTGCGGTGCTCGCCGCGGGTCTCGTTGTGTCCACGGGTGACGCCGCGCGCGCCGGTGGCGAATGGAAGACCTACGTCAAGAAGGGCGCCATCGCCGACACGCTCACCGACTTGGAAGAGGCGATCATCAGCAAGGGTTTGAAGATCGACTACAAGGGCAACGTCGGCGGCATGCTCGACCGCACCGGGGCCGACGTCGGCTCCACCAAGAAGGTGTTCACCGGCGCCCAGTACTTCCAGTTCTGCTCGGCAAGCCTCACCCGCCAGATGGTAGAAGCCGATCCCGCCAACGTCGGCTACTGCCCGTTCATCGTGTTCGCCTACGAATCAGCGGCCCAGCCCGGCGAGGTGGTGGCTGGTTACCGGACGTTGGGCCCCGGCTCCAATGAGGACTCGGTCAAGGCGATCAAGGCCGTGACCAAGATGCTCGACGACATCGTCAAGGAGGCGATGGAGTAAGGGGAAGGACTAGGTTCTAGGTTCTAGGTTCCTGGGGCCGCTCATCAGGCAGAAATCACAGAGAAGCGCTGCGGTCGCTGACGCGCTTCTCTACCGCCTCCAGGATCGCCAGCCGGAGCTGGACGAGGTCGATCGGGCCGGCGCGCAAGTCGCGCGGCAGAACGATCTGCTGGGACTTAGCCATGGCCCGCAGATGGTCGGCCGAGCCGACCTCGGCCAGCTTGACGATGAGCCCGTCGGCGCCCTCGCGCTTGTAGACCGGTACCAGACCGAACACGAACGGGTCGAACTCGGCTGCGTCGGCGGCGGCCGTGGGCGCCTGCGC
>JBGSQO010000121.1:0-1524 GCA_041738055.1 Filomicrobium sp. | reverse complement strand
GGCTCTGGAACGAGGCCGGCGCGGCCAGCACCTGATGGTCGCGCAGGTGGCCTGCCAGGTCGGCCAGCGCGGCGTCGACGCGGCCCTTGAGCATGTTGTTGAACATATCGCCGATCATGATCATTCCGCCTTGGGACCATTGCCCCATGCCGCCCAGCTCGGGATGGTTGAACTGGGCCTGCGAGCCGTTACCGGCCGCCAGCGCCAGCAGCAGCGCGGTCGTGGCATCCTGGCTGAAGCCGTGACGGCCTGCCACTTCGGCAACGATGCGAAGTCCGGCTTCGGAGAGCTGTGCCATGGGGGCGGCCTTTCGGTTGTGGGGGCGGCTCCCGCGCCGCACACCGCGATCTCGCAACTGCGATAGCACGCGCAGAACGGCGCGGATAGCGGGAGCGCTGCCGGGTTCTGGCCCGGAAAGTTGACATGGCCGGCTCTTTCGCCGTGCTGAGCGGATGCTGCGTCGGCCATGCCATCCTCCCGCCGCAACCGTTGGTTAGCCCTTCGCAATACCTACCCTTAACGGTTTGCCGTTAACCTTGAGGGCTGGTTGAGGAACAAGGCGCCACGGCCGGGGCTGAGAGTGCTCCAACGCCCGCGATCAGGGGATGGGCGGGCCGCCCGACGTCTTGCTCTCCACGGTCTGCTGCCCGTTACGGCTCGGAACGGCGGAGGGGGAAACACACCGGGGCAGACCTCGTGATACGGAACCGCAGAAGTTTTGACCGACCTCTCGGCAGACCGCGCCTTCCGGCCGGCGCTCGGAACGAATGTCGGAAGGCGCAATCAAGAGACAATACCGTCCCGCCGACCGAACAGAAACTGTGTCGAAACATCGGCGGGACGGTATGATAGCTTGGCTCCGACCGCTTGCGGTCATTCTTTTCGTTTTCGCCGCGGGCTCGGGCCTGATGCTCGGCTCGTCGCGTGCGGGTCCCGAGGACGAGCGCCGTATCGCGCTCTACAACATCCACAACAAGGAGACGATCGACATCGTCTACAAGCGCGCCGGCAAGCTGGTGCCCGACGCGGTCGAGAAGCTCAACTGGTTCCTACGCGACTGGCGCCGCAACGAGCCGACGACGATGGACAGCGAGCTGTTCGATATCATCTGGGAGCTGAGGACCGAACTCGGCACGCGCGAGCCAACCCACGTGATCTCCGGCTATCGCTCGCCCGATACCAACGAGACCCTGCGCAAGACCGTCGGCGGCCAGGCCAAGAACAGCCAGCACACGCGCGGCAAGGCCATGGACGTGCATTTCCCCGATGTGCCGGTGAAGCGGCTGCGCTACTCTGCTCTCGTGCGCCAGCGCGGCGGTGTCGGCTATTATCCGACATCGGCCATTCCGTTCGTGCACGTCGATACCGGGCGCGTCCGCCACTGGCCAAAAATGCCGCGCTATGAGCTGGCCCTGCTGTTTCCCAACGGCCAATCCCAGCACGTACCCTCGGACGGCCGCCCGATCACCATCCGCGACGTCCGTACCGCGCGCGCCGAACACGCAGACCTCGCTCAGCAGGTCG
>JBGSQO010000088.1:0-2406 GCA_041738055.1 Filomicrobium sp. | reverse complement strand
GTCGGGCGGGAGATCGTCGATGCGCCGCACCAGCTCGACCCAACGATCCGGATCGTGTCCCGCCAGCCGGATCGCCGCGGCGCTGACGTGGGCTTCGGCACACCGGACGGCGCCCCAGGTCAGGACCTCGCGATCTGCGCTGCCCGCCTCCGCGAATTGCGGGGTGGCAGACGGATGGCCGATGTCGTGCGATCTTGGCAGCAGCTCCAGGCACAATGACCAACCTACGTCCGGGTAGTCGAGGAGCACACGATCGAGAACAGCGAGCCTCCTCTCGAGCCCCGCATTCGTCTCCGGGTGCCAGGACAGGAAGATGCCGCGTAGCGAGTTGATCGGCCGGTTCGACGAGGCGCCACCGGGGTCGATCCGGGCGAGGCGCGCGAGCAAGGCGGCAGCACGGGGCAGGTGCTCGGGATCCCATGCAAGCTGCTCCAAGGCCCAAAGGATCCATGGATGCAGCGCAAACGGCCCGAAGACGCCGGCCGTCCGGTCCCGGAACAGAACGGCTCCGGTCAGCCTCCCGCCCTCCAGCATATGCTCGAGGGCCTCAACGAAAGGGCGAGGCGCGGCTTCGACCAAGTAGGGCAGCGCGCCTTGGATGCTGAGGAGGACCCGCGGATCGTCGCGGAGTCCGGGAATGCCGGCGAAGAGATCATCCAAGAAGCGCTGCATCTCCCCTGGTTGCTTTATGAAGAGTGCCTGCTCACGAAGCACGTGCAGCAGGAGACAGGTCGTCGCTAGGCCCTCGCGGAGATCCTGACTGAAGCGAGGCGAGTTGGCTTCCGAGCGGAAGAACGGAGCCGCGTCCGGCGGTTCGTCGAGCGCGGGATCGAGCGCGGAGAAGACTTCCCAGCACGCTGCCCTGAACCGATCGAAGTGACTCGGCTCGAGCCGCGAGGCGAGCTGGAGCATGGCGTCCGTGGGCGCGCGGATCGCCCAGATGCTGCCGATTCGCTCGATCGGAGTTTCGTCTTGGTCAAAGATCGGGTTGAGCGCGCCGATGAGGTCGTCGTGGGTCTGGACCCCGGCCAACCGAGTCACGACACGTTGGTCGTTCGGATCGAGGGCGTTCCAAGCGCCCGCCAGCAAGGCCCCGAGAAAAGCCTGGAGATGCCCCGGTGTGGTCGAGACGGCGGGCAGCCACGGTGCGTCTTGCCCGGTCACCCGCGGCCTCATGCGCCGGAGGATCGTGACGCTCCGGCCGCAAGAGGCTGCGATCTCATGCCCCTTCCGGTCTCGCCAGTCGCCCCGCTCGGACTCTGGCACCCCCGAAGCAAGCGCACCGGCGAACTCGTGACGGGTCGGCAGCGGCAAGGAGATCGGAGCGTTGCCTTCCCTGGCCGTCCGGCGGCTGGCGGCGGCTCCTACAGCGACGATCGTTCTTATCCGCCGTCCGAGCCGATCAGCGATCTCCTTGCTCGGCGCGAGGCAGATGAACTCCAGATCGCGTAGTTCCCCCGCAGTGTCGGAGCTCGAGACCTCCATGGTGCGGGCGAGAAGCCAGTCACGCTGCTCCGCATCGGGGACCGCACGGATCGCCGCTGCCGCGAAGGCCAGGGCCTCATCCGGCGAATCCGCAGCGATCTCCAGCAGCGACGACGGGCCGCCCAGGAACTCGTGGAGCCGGTCGCGCTCCTTCGCCCGGCCGCAAAGCAGCACAGCATCCGTGACGGGCAATCCGTCTTCGAACAACCCGGTGAAGTCACGGAGGACATCGTCCAGCCCCCGGACGCCTCGTGCTGGCCGCCCTGTGATCCGCTCCATCCATCGAGCTGCCACAGATGGTCGGGTCGCCAGCCATTCTTCAACCTGCACCGCATCGATGATCCGGACGTCGGCCCAGTCGGCTTTCCTCCGCAGCCCATCTCGGGTCTGCTCCAGGCTGTTCGCGCCCGTTGGCTGGTCCCAGATGCGGCTGGTGACGAAGATGAAGACTGAAGCCCGCACAAGGTCAGCATCGGTAGCCTGGGTCTTTCGCTGGAAGTCCTTTTTGAGCTTGGCCAGGTAATCAACGCCCGTACCGATCTCCCATATCGAATGCCCTGCCGGCAAGCGGTCGTACGCGGCCGACAGCTCCAGATGGCCGTCGTACCCGCGCGTCTGCCCGGCAGAACCACTCGGAAACCGGATCGATTTGACCTCAGCAGCGGTCGCCCGTACCAGATCGTTGATCAGGCCCGGCAGGTCCTCCCGCTGGGTTTCGCCCCATCGGGCGATGTCCGTCGCGCTGATCCATCTCATATGATGACCTCGGGGCGGCAACGACGTGGTAGCCTCGCCAACGACGTTAGCTGCAGGAGCTCCGTTGCTCCAACATCGTCGCTGGTCGGCAGCATGCCACCTCTGCGGTCGCCGCTGCCATGGGGACGCCGCCGGAGCGGATCCAGCCGGGCCGCCGTCCCCACC
>JBGSQO010000078.1:0-1767 GCA_041738055.1 Filomicrobium sp. | reverse complement strand
GCGCGGTGGTGCCGCCCGCGTCCGCGATCTGGCCGTCGAGCCAGCGGGCGAAATCGCCGATATCGCCCCGGGCGCCAGCCACGTCAGCAGCCGACATCATCAGGCGGAAACTGTCGACGCCAGAATTGCCCTGGATCTGATCGGCGCCCTCGCCGATGGTATAGACGAGCGTGTCGTTGCCGCTGCCGCCGAACAGCTTGTCGTCGCCCGCCCCTCCGTCGATGAGATCGTTGGCGCCGTCGCCGTAGAGGGTGTCGTTGCCGGCCTCACCGGAAATCGTGTCGTCGTTGCCGCCGCCATAGACACCGTCGTTGCCGTCGCCGCCGAAGATGACGTCATTGCCGGCGTCCCCGACCACCGCGTCATTGCCGGCGTTGCCGTAGAGCGTGTCGTTGCCGCGATCGCCGTAGACGTAGTCGTTGCCGTCTCCGCCGGACATCGTGTCGTTGCCGTCACCGCCGTTGAGACGATCCTTGCCGGCGCCGCCATCTATGACGTCGTCGCCGGTGGTGCCCACCAGCTTGTCGTCCAGTCCCGTACCCGTGATCGCGCTCATCGGCAAACCCACCCAACTTCGACTCTTATTTTCCGCCACGCTAACGGCACAATATTTTTACGCCGTTGCGACGACCGTTCGAATTCGAAATAAATCCGAGACGCACCCAAGCCTTCATTCACGATCGGTGCAGATTATCCGGATTGACTCGAGCCAAACGGCACCGCCGACATCAGCGGATCACCGCCCATCAGCGATGCGCAGGAGTCTATTTCTTTGGCGTTAACGGTGCGTTAACTGTGAATCGAGTTCGGCAGAATTGTGCCCGAAAAGCCAGAGCGCGCCCCGGACTGATCCGGGGCGCGCTGACGCCGTCGCTTCCGCTCCCACGAGAGGCGCCGTGAACCCATTTTGCCGCGATCAGAACACGATCTGGCCGGCTGCCACCATGGCGTCGGCGTTGGCAGCCGAAAAGCCGCTCAGATGGGCGACGTCGACGAAGGCGCCGTCGATGTTGACCGACAGGATGGTGCCGCCATTGGCCCAACGGAGGTTGACGAGGTCGTTGATCGTCTCCGGCGCGTCCTTGATGAAATCGTGCAGATCGATGACGTCGCCGACGCCGAAGTCGGTGATCTGGTCGACGCCGAGATGGCCGGCCTCGGAGAGGAGATCCTTTCCGATGAACTCGAAGGTGTCGTTGCCTGCTCCGCCGGTCAGATTGTCGGCGCCGCCACGGCTGCGGATGTGATCGTTGCCGGCGCCGGCACTGATGGTCTCGGCGCGATCCGATCCCGTGAACTCGTCGTCGTAGCGGGTGCCGATGAAAGTCTCGAAGCCGTTGATGCGGCTCTCGTATCCAGCCGAGAGGAGGAAGCCGGAATTGATGTTGGCCTCGATGCCCTCAGCGGCGCGGCTGAAGTCGAGCGTATCGAAGCCCGCGCCGCCGAAGTAGGTGTCGTTGCCGGCCTCGCCGAAGATCGTGTCATTGCCCGAGCCGCCGTCGAGTCGGTCGCTGCCGGCCCCGCCGAACAGCCGGTCGTTGCCGCTGCCGCCGTAGAGCTGGTCGTCGCCGGCATCGCCCTCGAGGGTATCGTTGCCGCTGTCGCCATAGAGACGGTCGTTGCCGTCCTGGCCGCGCAGGGTGTCCACGCCCTTGCCGCCGGAGGCGTAGTCGTCGCCATCGCCCGTCACGATCAGGTCGGCATCCTCGCCGCCCCACATCCAATCGTTGCCGGCGTTGCCCTGCAGATAGTCCGCGCCGCGCCCGC
>JBGSQO010000040.1:0-2733 GCA_041738055.1 Filomicrobium sp. | reverse complement strand
TGGCGGCGCTCGCGGCACCGGCTGACGCCAGCAGCGACGCGGCGGCCAGAAGCCCGCGTGCGAGGTTTATCGGGTTCAGCGGCACGTCCACCCTCCAGGTCATGGCAGTATCTCCCGTCGGGTCGCCCCGGCTCGGCTCGTTCCGAGGAGCCTACTCGGGCCTTATGACATTCGCCATTGAGGTCGCATCAAAAACTTCGTGAGCGGGGCGTGAACGCAAAGCGGCCGGAGTATCATTACTCCAGCCGCATCGCATGTTGTCACATCCGCGCCTTCCGGCCAGCTCTCGGAACGAGTGTCGGAAGGCGCAATCAAAAAGGCGCGCCTTCCGGCCGGCTCTCGGAACGAGTGTCGGAAGGCGCAATCAAAATGGCGCGCCTTCCGGCCGGCTCTCGGAACGAGTGTCGGAAGGCGCAACCAAAAAAGTTCAGGCGTCGGCCGACAGCAGGCCGGTGCGGAACATCAGGCCGGCCACGGCCGCGCCGACGAACGGGGCGACGATGAACAGCCAGAGCTGGCTCAGGGCGGTCGGGCCGGCGAACAGGGCAGGGCCGATGCTGCGAGCCGGGTTCACGGAGACGCCCGTGACCTGGATGCCGACGATGTGGATGACGACCAGCGTCAGGCCGATGGCCAGGCCCGCCATAGCGCCGGGGGCAGACGACTGTGTGGAGCCGAGGATCACGACGAGGAACAGGAAGGTTGCGACCGCCTCGAAGATGAAGGCCGCGCCCATGCCGTACTCGCCCAGGTAGCCCTTGCCCCAGCCGTTCTGGCCCAGACCGGAGGCGGCCACGTCGTAGCCGGCGAGCTTGCCGGTGACGATGAGATACAGCACGCCCGCGCCGGCGATGGCGCCGAGGCATTGGGCGATGGCGTAGGTGACGAGGTCACCCGCCGACAAGCGGCCGGCAATGAAAGCGCCCAGGCTGACCGCCGGGTTGATATGACAGCCGGAAACCGGGCCGATGCCGTAAGCCATGGCGATCAGCGCGAGGCCGAACGCGAAGCTGATGCCGAGAACGCCGACCTCCTTGCCGGCGATGACGGCAGCGCCGCAGCCGAGGAGAACCAGGGTGAACGTACCGATAAACTCTGCAAGTGCCTTCTGCATGACCGAGCCCTTTCGCAGCAGGTTGAAGCCGGGGGCAGCCATAAGCCTTTCGTATGACGGGTTCTGCAGGGATTGTGGAGAAACTGATTTTCTGCCGGCTGAGTCCATGGGCCGATCGGTGAGATGTTGCCGTGTTGCAACGCGTAGGCCGTTCCGTGCAGGCGTTGACCAACTCTTTAGGTCCGGGTCGGCCAGGATGTGCGAATAAGAAGGGCGCACGGGGGTTGCGCGCAGGGTCTAGGGGTTTGGTTCGACATGCACGCCGGAAACGTCAAACTGGTGATCGCCGCTCTTCTCGTCTCGGCTGGCAGCCTTGCGGCGTCGGCTGGCGGGTTCGATGCGGGCGAGGGCGGCTCATTCGACGTCAACGTCGGCGGTTTGGTCGCCGTCTCGCCCGAATACGAAGGCTCCAAGGATTACAAGGTCATCGGCGCGCCGCTGTTGTTCCCGGCCGGGTTCGGCGACGAGGGCATCGTTCAATTCCGCGGCGTCGACGACTTGCGCTTCCGGCTGCTCAACCAGTATGGGTTCGAGGCCGGTCCGCTGATCGGCTGGCGGTTCAACCGCGACGAGGACGACGCCGACCGGCTGATCGGGCTCGGCGATGTCGACGGTGGGTTCGTCGTCGGTGGCTATGCGGGCTATCGGTTCGGCGCCTTCTTGCCGTTCGTGTCCTACCATCACGCCGTTTCGGGCGACGAGACCGGTGGTGTGCTCCGCTTCGGCGCCGAGGCCAAGACAAAGCTCGACGGCGGCATTACGGCGACGGTGATCGGCGGCGCGACCTATGCCGACGACGATTATATGGACTCCTACTTCTCGGTGACGGGGGCGCAGTCCGCCGCATCGGTGGCGGGCCTCGGCGTCTACGACGCGGAAGCCGGGATCAAGGACGTGTTCATCGGGCTGTCCGGCGACGTGCCGATCTCCGACCGCTGGAGCCTCAAGGCCTCCGCTCGCTACACGCACATCGTGGGCGATGCGGTCGACAGCCCCATCGTCGAGACGGAAAGCCAGTTCTCCGGCGGACTGGGACTGGTCTACCGCTGGACCGTGGGGAACTGAAGCGCAGGCCGGACTGTTTCTTCAGCTAACGGGGATCGGACGCCAGCCGGGTAAACCTCCGCGGCGTGAGTTGCTTGACCCTTCGGCCGATACCGGCAAAGTGCGGGGCTTGTCGTCGTCCCTTCCCGCCTGACCGGAGATCATTCCCGCCCATGGCCGGCGCGCTCATCAACACGTTGCGGCTGGTCCGCGCGGGCATCGTCTTCGCCCAGCACGGCGTCCGCTTTGTTCCCAAGTCCATGAAGGTGCCGTTGGCGCTCAAGGTCGCGCACGCGCTGTCGCTGCCGATCCAGGTGCTGAGCTGGCCGTTCCGCATCGGTCGGCCCAAGGCGCAGCGGATCTCCGACGCGCTCGCCTCGCTGGGTCCATCCTACATCAAGCTCGGTCAGTTCCTGGCAACGCGGGCGGACGTCATCGGCCCCGATCTCGCCCGCGATCTCTCGCATCTGCAGGACAAGCTGCCGCCGTTCTCGATGGCGGAAGCGCGCCGGGCCGTGGAGGAGACACTCGGGGGCAAGCTGGAGGATCACTTCGTCGAGTTCGGCCCGCCCGTC
>JBGSQO010000013.1:0-1871 GCA_041738055.1 Filomicrobium sp. | reverse complement strand
CGGTCGTGCTGCTGTCGCCCGCCTGCGCCTCCTACGACCAGTTCAAGAACTTCGAGGTGCGCGGCGATGCCTTCCGCGACCTCGTCGCGGCCATTCCGGGGGTGAGCCTCAGGGAGCGCGCCGGATGAGCGAGCCGACGATGTTCTCGCGCACCGACCGGTCGCATCTGGCCACTTGGTGGTTCACGGTCGACCGCGTGCTGCTGACCGCCATCCTGGTCCTGGTGTTCGTCGGTCTCGTGCTGTCGCTGGCGGCAAGCCCGGCCGTGGCCATCAAGAAGGGCCTTGCCCCGTTCCACTTCTTCGAGCGCCACCTCGTGTTTTCGGCACTTGGCGTGGGCCTCATGCTGGCGCTCTCACTGCTGTCGCCTTCCCACATCCGCCGCATCGCCGCCAGCCTGTTGCTGGTCTCGCTCGCCGGCCTCGTCTGGGTCGAGATCGCGGGGCCCGTCATCAACGGTTCGCAGCGCTGGATCTACGTCGGCGGCGTGTCGCTGCAGCCCTCGGAGATCGCAAAGCCCGCCGCCGTCATGGTGCTAGCTTGGCTGTTCGCCGAGGCGGTCCGCCGTCCCGACATGCCCGCTGTGCCGATCGCCGTGGCGCTGGGCCTGATCCTGGTTGGTTTGCTGCTGGTGCAGCCTGACGTGGGGCAGGCGATGTTGGTGACGACGGCCTGGGGCGCGCTGTACCTGCTGGCCGGGTTGCCGATTGCGGGCGCCTTGATCCTGGCTGCGCTCTTATCTGCAGGCCTCGTCGGGGCGTACCTGACGCTCGACCACGTACGCAACCGCGTCAACGCGTTCTGGGCCGGCGATCCCGAGCAGAACTCGCAGGCCGACCGCGCGCTGCAATCGTTCATGGAGGGCGGGTTCCTCGGCCGTGGCCCCGGCGAGGGCACCATCAAGACGCACTTTCCCGACGCCCACACCGACTACATCTTCGCCGTCATCGCCGAGGAATACGGCATTCTCGCCTGCCTCCTTTTGGCCGCCCTGTTCGGCTTGATCGTGCTGAAGGCGATGGTGGTGGCGCTCGATGAGCCGCGCGCGGCCAATCGGCTCGCCATCCAGGGGCTCGCGATCGTGTTCGGGATGCAGGCGCTGATCAACATGGGCGTCAACGTCGGACTGTTGCCGTCAAAAGGCATGACACTGCCGTTTTTGTCGGCGGGTGGCTCCTCGATCCTTGCGATTTCCGTCACGCTGGGCTTTCTGCTCGCCATGACGCGGCGCCGGGCCGATCCGGCACGCCACATGATCCACATGATGACGTCGCCCGATGGCCCTGATCAGGGCCCGTCGCGGCGCATGAGCCCGGGACCGATCTGATGGCAGCACCGCGCGGCACGATCCTTCTGGCGGCAGGCGGCACTGGCGGGCATCTGTTTCCCGCCTTCGCGCTGGCCGAGGAGTTGGGCCGGCGTGGCTATACGGTTGATCTGGCGACCGACATGCGCGGCGACCGCTACGGCACCGGCTTTCCTGCCCGCAAGATCCATCAGTTGCCGTCGGCCACGCTGGCCAGCAAGTCCCCCATGGCGATCGCCAATACGGCGCTGACCCTGTCGCGGGGCGTAGCCGCCGCCGTCAGCCTGCTGGGCGAAATTCGCCCACGCGCCGTCGTCGGATTCGGCGGGTATCCAAGTTTTCCGCCCCTGCTGGCAGCCCGGCTACGCGGCGTGAAATCGGCCCTCCACGAGCAGAACGCGGTCCTCGGCCGCGCCAACCGCATGCTCGCCCGCCGCGTCGACGTCATCGCCACGTCGTTTCCCAACGTGAAGTTCGTCGATGCGGCGATTGCCCCGAAGGTGCGCCTCACCGGCAATCCGGTCCGCGACACGGTCTTGACGGCCGCCGCCGAGCCGTATGTCGC
>JBGSQO010000707.1:0-2189 GCA_041738055.1 Filomicrobium sp. | reverse complement strand
GGCATCCGCTACCGCGCCTGGCAGCCGCCGGCCTGCCTGCATCCGACCATCGGCGTGCACACGCCGCTGATCCTCGATGTCGTCGATACCTGGACCGGCCGCTCGATCGGCGGCTGCCGGTATCATGTCGCCCATCCCGGCGGGAAATACTTCGACACGATGCCGATCAATTCGCTGGAGGCGGAAGGCCGCCGTCATGCGCGCTTCGAAAAGCACGGGCACACTCCCGGACCAGTCACGATACCGCCCGAGCATAAGAACCCGGTCTATCCCGCAACGCTGGACCTGCGGTTGTTCAGTTGACGGCCCAAGCCTAGGGGAGCCCAAGCCTACGGGAGAGTGAGCGAAATGAGACAGGCGACGGTTCGGGCTGCACAATTCGTCTCTCTGGGCGGGCCCCGACCGTCGCAAAACTGCATCATGCCTGACTGGAACGATGCGGCTGCCCAACAAGCAGGCAGCCACGCCACGAAATCTGTTATAGGTCGAATCGTACTATGACATCGTGGCTACCGGATTGGTTGTCGAGCCGGATTGGCGCACGGTCAGCAGGAGCCGATCTCAGCATGACGCCCACGCGGGTCTCGAGCGCGGTGCCCAGAGAATTGCCCGCCCCTGGCGTCGCGGTTCAGCCTCCGGCTTACGTGCCCCGTCCCGGAATCTACGACGAGATGCTGTCTTCGGACGGGCGTGTCGGTGAGGTCTGGTCGGCATTCGTTCGCTGGCTCGCAGAGACGCCTCCAGCCGATCAGGCGATGCACGCCCAGCGCATCGAACGGCTCGTCTACGAGAACTTTTCCGATCCCCAGCGCGGGCGCCAGATGTGGCGTCTCGACCTCGTGCCGATCTTCATCGATGGCCGGACCTGGTCGCTGATCGAAGCGGCCGCAATCCAGCGCGCCCGTCTCTACAACTCACTCCTCGCCGACCTCTATGGCGAGCGGCGGGTGGTGGAGCAGGGGCTGTTGCCGGCCACACTGCTGATGAGCGACCCCAACTACTTGCGGCCGATGGTGGGCATCCATCCGCCCGAGGGTCACCTCACCTTCATGGCGCTCGACTTCGCCCGGGACCCCGCCGGCCGTTGGCGCATCATCGATACCCACACCGAGACGCCGGCCGGCCACGGGTTCGCGCTGGCCAATCGCATGGTGCTGGGCGAGGTGATGGCTGGGCTGTTCCGGCAGTCCGGCGCGGTCAGGATCGGCCAGTTCTATCAGAGCCTGACCGACGACCTCCTGCGCCGCGCCAAGGGCGAGGACCCGACCATCGCCGTCCTCTCGCCCGGCCCGGAGACGGCCTCCTTCATCGGCCATTCCTACATGGCGCGCTACCTCGGCCAGTTGCGCGTCAGCGGCAGCGACCTGCGCGTCGTGGGCAACCGCGTCTACCTGAAGACCATTAACGGGCTGAGGAAGATCGACCTCATCGTGCGCTCGGTCGAAGGCCGCCGCGCCGACCCCTTGGAGCTTTCGCCCAACGGCTTCGACGGTCCGGTCGGGCTCGTGAGCGCCTGCCGGCAGAACCCCGGTCTGGTGGTCAACGCGCTGGGCACGGCGGTCGTCGAGAACCGCGGCCTGACCGGCTACCTGGAGGGACTGGCCCGCCATGTCCTGGGCGAGGACCTCATCCTCCCCGACAGCCAGCGGCTCTGGCTCGGCGAGCCGTCCGCCCGCGAGCACGTATTGGCCAACCTCGATCGCTACGTCATCCATGCGGCTCAGGAGGGGACCGGCAATCCGGGTGCGGCCTCGCGCGGCCGTCATGCCCCACGCCTGTCGCCGGAGGAGCGCGTGCGGCTGGAGTCCGACATCCGCTTTGCCGGTGCCAGCCTCGTGGCCGAGGAGCCGCAGGGCTTTGCGACGTCGCCAACCTGGACACCTGCCGGCCTCAAGCCCGAGCCCTATGCGCTGCGTGTGTTCGTTGCCGCCATCGATGGTGCCTATGCGGTGATGCCGGGCGGGCTCGCCATTACGGTCGATGCCGGCGATACGGTCGCGATGAGTGCTGGCGAAGCGCGCTCTCGCGATGCCTGGGTCGTGACCGAGGCGGCCCACCCGCCCATGATGAGCTTGCGTCGAATAGCTGGCCAGACGGTGCAGCGGCAGGCGACGGCCCTGCAGAGCCGGGTGGCCGACAACCTGTTCTGGCTCGGCCGCTATTGCGAGCGCGCCGACGGCACCCTGCGT
>JBGSQO010000597.1:0-8529 GCA_041738055.1 Filomicrobium sp. | reverse complement strand
CAAAGCCGAGCGTGCCGCGCCGGAGCGCCCGCCAGACAAGCGCGTAGGAGGACAGCCTCAACTCGGCCTCGAGGCCGCCGCCGCTCCCCAGCACTGCGATCCGGCCGCTGGGCAGCACAAGCTGCAGGCGGCCACGGGTGGCGGCCGAGAGCCTTCGCGTCAATAGGCGCGCAATCTGCCCGTCACGCCAGCGCGCGATACGACCGGCGTCATCGCTCAGTTCGGGATCGAGAACGTTCTGTTCGGTCATCAGCCCTGCACCACGCTTCCTGTCCCGCCATACTGTACCGAGTAGCGTCCCACGGCGTGCCCCTCGACCAGCGGCACGCCCTTCAGCCACAGCCGCAGCGCTTCGATATGGATCGCGGAGATCACCTTCATCGTCATCAACGGGTGGCTGGCCATGACTCCGAGAATGGCGCTGTCGTCCAGAGGACGGGCGCGCGCTCTGAAGTGCGTCCGGATGAGTGGGCCTTGCGCATCGTGGAAGGCAACGCCCACCGTCAAGTCGTGGCCGGGCGGCGTGATGCGAAAGCCATAGCGGCCGGTGCGGGCCGCAAACGGGGAGACGAACATCGTCTTGGTGCAGGCCTGGGCATGGACGCCTCCGCGATCGGGTCCGGCCGGCAGCACATAGCTGACGCGCTCGCCGAAGGTGTTGGACACCTCGTAGACGACAGCCTCCAGGGTGCCGTCGGGGGCCGAGACGTAATAGACGGACAGCGGGTTGAAGACGTAGCCGAGCACGCGCGGATAGGTCAGGAGCTGGATCCTGCGACCGGCCGTCGCGATGCCGCCCCCAGACAGCACCTCGCGAATGGCCTCGGCGATCGGCTGGCCATCGCCACGGCCGTGATCGCGGTCGTAGACGCTCAAGAGATTGAACCGGTTGTAAGACAGGAACCGGCATTCGCGTGCTGTCTCTGCGATGCGGTCGACATCGACCAGCACCGCATAAACCCCATAGCGCAGGGCATGCGGCACCGGACGCAGGCGCTTGTGAACGACCGTTCCGACGTACAGCTGGGCTGATGCGCTCACGATGCGACCTCCATCCCGGATCCCATGTGGCGGCCCGGATCGCGGGCGAGTGGCGACTGGATGCGGTCGCGCTCGCGGTCGGCCGGCACCCGCCAGGGCCGCACGCCGCCGCCCAGGTCCTCGGCCACGGCAAGTCCGGACTGCAAGCCGTCTTCGTGGAAACCGTAACCGAAGTAGCTGCCGGCAAACCACGTCGCACGCGCTCCCTGCAACGACCACAGGTCGCGCTGGGCCTCCATGGCGGTGCGGTCGAAGACGGGATGGGCATAGCTCATGCGGGCCATGATGCGGTCTGGCTCGATCGCGCGCCAGGGGTTGAGCGTGACGAACGCGTTCTTGCGCATCGGCAGGGGCTGCAGGCGATTCATCCAGTACGTGACGCAGAGGGGTGTGTCCGCCGCCAGCGACTCACCCAGATAGTTCCAGCTGGTCCAGGCCCGCCGCCGCTTCGGCATCAGCCCCGCATCGATGTGCAGGATCGCCTCGTTGCGGGCATAACCGAAGCAGCCGAGCAGGCGACTTTCCTCAGGCGAGGGATCGGCGAGAAGGCCCAGCGCGTCGTCGGCATGGCAGGCGATGACGCACGCGTCAAAGGCCATCGGACCATTGCCGCGGGCGGTGGCGATGCGCACGCCGTCCGGCTGGCGGCGGATTTCGACGACGGGGTCGCCGAGCGCCAGCCGCCCCCCAAATCGATCGCGGATGGCCTGCACATATGAACGGCTGCCGCCGACGACGGTGCGCCACTCGGGCCGGCCGGCAACTTGCAGAAGCCCGTGGTTAGCGCAGAACCGGATGAAGGCCGCGGCTGGAAACTCCAACATCTGTGCGGCCGGTGTCGACCAGATCGCCGCCCCCATGGGAACGATGTGGCGGGTGACGAAGGCCTCGGAGTAGCCGTGACGGCTCAAGAATGCGCCGAGCGAGAGGGACGGATCGAGGCTCCCGGTATCGAGATGCGAGGCCTGACGAAAAAAGCGCAGAATATCGGCGGCCATCCGCCAATGCGCGCCCGACAGCGCGTTGCCGGGTTGAGCGAACAGGCCCGACAGGCCGTTGCCCGTGTATTCGTAGGCGCCGCTCGCGAGGCTCACAGAAAAGCTCATCTCGGTCGGAGCGGTCGTCACGCCCAGATGCTCGAACAGCCCGATCAGATTAGGGTATGCGGCGGTATTGTACACGATGAAACCGGTATCGACCGGCACAGGCTGGCCGTCGTCGCCGGGAACATCGACAGTATTGGAATGACCGCCGAGGCGTGGCTCGGCCTCGAACAGGGTCACGTCGTGCCGATCTGCCAGCACCAACGCCGCCCCGAGACCCGAGATCCCCGCGCCGACCACCGCGATCTTCACGCCCCGCCCCCTCGGTACAACCTCTCCAGCGGTCTACAACGCATGCGCGGGGAAGTCGGATCAATCGACCAGCGGAACTTGCCCTCTCGATCCTGCGCAACTGCCAAAATCACGGCGCGCCCCCTTTTTGACGGCACCGACGACACGACGTCCTGCAAACACTGCAGAGCCGAAGATTAGCTGAAGAGAATCACCCCGCAATCAGGTATCTTAACTTGCAGTTAACCATGGTTAGCATAGCGTGAAGAGGCTCCAGCGGCAGGCCCCTTCGCCCAATAAACGTGCCGCAGAGCGCGTCCTATCGCCCATCGAGGAAACGGGGGAATTCATGTCTGAAGACCGCATTTTCGGCCCGATCTCGCAAATCGCCCTGCTCTGTGCCTTCGCCCTCGTCATGATGACGAGCAGCCTCGCTGCCCTGAACGCCGCCAGCATGGCTGCCGGTATGAGCGCCGGCCCCAGTTGCGGGGTCTACGACTGCGCCGAGGTCGCCAGCCGCTGAGGCCGGCCAGAACGCGACAACTTCCGGCCTCGCTCGGGCGGAGCGGAGTTCTGCCCGAGTCAGTGGATACGTTCAGGCCCCTTTCGAGAGAATGTCCTTGGCGACCTTGTCCAGCGCCATGAGATCGCGCATCAGCGCTTCGAACCGCGCCAGCGGCACCATGTTTGGCCCGTCCGAGGGCGCCGTATCGGGGTCCTGATGGGTCTCGATGAACAGGCCCGCGACGCCGACCGCGACGGCTGCCCGCGCGAGCACTGGAACGAAGCGACGATCCCCCCCCGATGACGTGCCCTGGCCGCCCGGCTGCTGCACGGAATGGGTGGCATCGAAAATCACGGGGCAGCCCGTTTCGGCCATTATCGGCAGGGCGCGCATATCAGTGACCAGCGTGTTGTAGCCGAACGACACGCCGCGCTCGGTGACCAGCACATTCGGGTTGCCGCTCTGCGTGACCTTGGTGACGACGTTCTTCATGTCCCAGGGCGCTAAGAACTGCCCCTTCTTGATTTTGATGACGCGCCCGGTGGCGGCTGCAGCAATCAGCAGATCGGTCTGGCGACACAGGAAGGCCGGGATCTGCAGCACATCGACGACCTCGGCCACGACGGCGCAATGCTGGGCCTCGTGCACGTCGGTGACGACGGGCAGCCCCAGGCTCTCGCGGATCTCGGCGAAGACCTCGAGTGCTCCCGACAGCCCGACGCCCCGCTTGCCCGACAGCGAGGTCCGGTTCGCCTTGTCGTAGGACGTCTTGTAGACGAGGCCGAGACCGAGCCGCCCCGCGATCTCCTTCAGCGCACTTGCCATTTCCAGGGCGTGCTGGCGGCTCTCCATCTGGCAGGGGCCTGCGAAGACGGCGATTGGGCCGGCGTTGGAGAAAGTCACCGGGCTCACGCGAGGCGCGTCACCGACAACGACTTTGGAATTCGGGGTCATAGGAAAGCGGCCTCCGCTGGGGTTTGGTTCGTTATAGCGAGGGCAGCGCCCCAAGACGAGGCATGGCGCCTCGGCATCCCCTGCTGCACTTCGTCTTGGCCTTGTATCCGGGTCCGTCTCGGATAGGGTTGGGCGCGCGCGTCCTCCCTTGCTTACCCTCCGACAGGCTCCGATGCACCTTTCCCCACTCGCCCGCTTGCGGGTCCCGGCAATGGCCGGCTGGCTGCTTCTGGGTGCCGCGCTGGCGTGGCCCGCATCGGCGAAAGACGGCGAGGTCGCCCCGTTCACCGCAGGCCCCGTGCCGAAATCGACGGCGGGAGCAGCGATCGATACCGCGCTGGTGCTGGCCGTGGATGTGTCCCAATCGGTGGACCAGCGGCGCTACCAGTTGCAGATGGAAGGGATAGCGCGGGCGCTGGAGGACAGCGAGGTGCATGCCGCCATCGCCAGCGCGCCCACCCGCTCGATCCTGTTCGCCCTGATCGGCTGGGCGGATTTCCCTCGGCTGCTGGTACCGTGGACGATCATCAACAGTCCCGACGAGGCCCGACGCACGGCCCAACGCATCCGCGAATTGCCTCCGGAGACGGGCGAGTTCACGTGTCTGGCCAAGCTCATGAAGACGCTCTCCGACCGCTTACTGCCCGACATGCCGGTGACGTCCCGTCGCGTCATCCTCGACGTGTCCGGCGACGGTCCCGACAACTGCAGCCCTCCCGACACACTAAGCAGTGAGCACGAGCGGCTCGTCGGCCTTGGCATCACGATCAACGCCAATCCGATTATCGTGCCGGGCGAGAACGACGTCGATGTGCTGGCAGGCGCCTATCGCAGTCCGGGCTACGGCCTCAACAGCACGCCTTTGGCGACGGGCAATCAACGCGTGCCCATAGACCAGTGGTACGACCGCCATGTCCGCGGCGGCCCGGGGGCCTTCACGCTACCGGCCCACGGCTATGAGGATTTCGCGCGCGCCATCAAGCGCAAGTTCGTGATGGAGATCAGCGCGCTCGTGTCTGCGCCCACACCTCCTCCCTGAGCACGCACGATCAGACCCCTGCTCCAGATGGCTTGTTCGGCAATTGCCAACTTGCGCGCTGCAACTTGCGGTCTGCGGTCGCAGTGTTGCACTTACTCTACGGCCTGAAATCGCGCGTCAGTCTGCCGCAGCGCAACATCGCCAGCCCCCGGATTGTCTACTCTGGCAGCGACTCTCAGCAGGGTTGCGCATCCAGTTAACCAGACTGTCTAATTTGTCGCGCCCAAAAGGCGACGTCACGTTCTCGCCACATTCGGGGTCGACCTGCCCGGCCCGCGTCAAGGGCGAAGCAGTTCGCAGTTGCGAGATAAATGCCCAGCGCCAAGGTCAACAATCTTGGAGTGCTACATATGAGCAGACTTCACGGGTCGTCGCGGATCGCCGCGGTTCTTCTGGCCCTTTTCAGCCTCTTCACTTTCGGTGCGCCTGCCGAGGCCGCTTCCACTGGATGCCTGCCGGCCTCGATCAAGGCGAAGCTCAGCGAAATCCGCTCGAAGTTCGGCCCCGTCTCGATCGTTTCGGCCCATCGCCCGGGCGCTCGGATCGCCGGCTCCGGCCACCGCAGCCTGCATGCCTCCTGCCGCGCCGTGGACTTCCACCCGCCGGCCGGCAAATACAGCCAAGTCGTCAACTGGCTCCAGTCCACGCACTCGGGCGGGGTCGGCACCTACTCGTGTGGCATGCACCACATCCACATCGACAATGGCGGGCGCGTGCGCTTCCACCATTGCGTGAGCGCCAACGGCACACCCGTCGGCAAGACGTTCCATGCCTCGAAGAAGTCCAGCAAGCGCTATGCCGCCAAGTCCTCTTCGAGCCGCCGCTATGCCTCGTCCAAGACCGGCAAGCGCTATGCCTCTCATTCGAAGACGTCGAGCAAGCGTTACGCCTACTCGGCCAAGTCGCGCGCTAAGCGCGTGGCTTCTGCGGGGACCAAGACGCTTATCGCAAGCGCCGACCTTCGCCCCACCCTCGGCCTCAACACCAAGGCCGCTCCCGGGCGCATCCTGGTGGCCAGCTTGACCGCGACCATCCAGTGACGAGACGACAGGCGGGCGAACGTGCGCCCTCCTGGAACGCACATGGCTGCAGCCTCGACCGGAGGCTGCAGCCGGATTGTTCGCCGACACCTAAAAAACCGTCGTTTAGTTAAAATCCCAGGCTGCCCGCTTACCAATCCGTGCCGGATCATCCGCATACTCTGCGTCAAATTACGCAAACGGGGTGAGCCATGGATAGCATCGAAGCAGCAGCTGGACGGCGAAAGCACGCGACCGGATTCGGGGCTAGGAGCGGGCCAGACGCAAGAGCCGCGATGCAAGCGGAAAGCCGCTGGGCACCGCGCCGCCGGACCGCCCTGCCGGCATACGTGCGGGTCGAGGGCAGCAGCGCCTCGCAACTCGCCCACGTGCGCGACAGTTCCTCGACCGGATTGCGCATCGAACTGCCCGGAGCCGGCGTGGCTCAACGGGTGCCGAACCGCTTCGAACTCTACATTCCAATCGAGAACACGGTCCTGTTGTGCGAAGTCGTATGGCGCGAAGACAGCCAGATCGGCGTCCGCTTCATTGCCCCGGCCAAGCCGCTGGGAGTTCTACCGAAGACACGGCGCGCACCAGTTGCCGCCAAGCCCAGCCTGTTTGGCGGACTGCTCGGCCGCAAGCGGGGCTGACGCCGAGGTACGGGCAGTGAAGACGAAGGGGCGTTGCCCCCACGACCCCCACCAAGGGCTTAGCCCTTGGAACCATCAGCCGGAGCCTGGGGCACGCCCGTTGCCCCGCATGGGCAAATGGGGTGATCTCCCGCATGTCGTCGCTGGATCAAACGAGGCGGCTCTGCTCCACTGCGGCGGCGATGAAGCTCGCAAACAGCGGATGCGGCTCGAACGGCCGGGACTTCAATTCGGGGTGGAACTGCACGCCGATGAACCAGGGGTGGTCGGGCACCTCGACGATTTCCGGCAACAGGCCGTCCGGAGACATGCCCGAGACGACCAGACCGGCCGCCTCCAGGCGCTCGCGATAGCGCATGTTGACCTCGTAGCGGTGGCGGTGGCGCTCCTCGATCACCGAGGTGCCGTAGATCGCGGCCACCCGGCTTCCAGGAGCCAAGTGCGCCGGGTAGGCGCCGAGCCGCATGGTGCCGCCGAGATCGTCGCTGGCCTTGCGGCTCTCGATCTCGTTGCCGCGCATCCACTCGGTCATCAGGCCGACCACGGGATCGGGGGTCTCGCCGAACTCGGTCGAGTTGGCCGCTGAGATGCCGCTGGCGCGGGCCACGTCGATCGTTGCCATCTGCATGCCAAAGCAGATGCCGAAATAGGGAACCTTGCGGGTGCGCGCGAAGCGGGCGGCGAGAATCTTGCCCTCAGCTCCCCGCTCACCGAACCCGCCGGGAACCAGGATGCCGTCGACGCCCTGCAGATAGGCGGCCGGGTCCTCGCTCTCGAACACGACCGAGTCGATCCACTGCAGGCGGACCCGGACGCGATTGGCGATACCACCGTGGACCAGTGCCTCGATCAGCGACTTGTAGGCGTCCTTCAGCTCGGTGTACTTGCCGACGATGGCGATCGTCACCTCGCCCTCGGGGTTGGCCACCGCGTTCGAGATGCCCTCCCAACGGCTGAGGTCGGGAGCCGGCGCATCGCCGATGCCGAACGCCGCCAGCACCTCGGTGTCGAGCCCTTCGTGGTGGTAGGCGAGCGGCACGTCGTAGATCGAGCCGACATCGAGGGCCTGGATGACGGAGGTCTCGCGGACGTTGCAGAACAGAGCGATCTTCTTGCGCTCCGAGCGTGGGATCTCGCGATCCGAGCGACACATCAGGATATCGGGCTGGATGCCGATCGAGCGCAGCTCCTTGACCGAGTGCTGGGTCGGCTTGGTCTTCAACTCGCCCGCCGAGGGAATGAACGGCACCAGCGTCAGGTGGATATAGACGGAGGCCCCACGCGGCAGGTCGTTGCCGAGCTGGCGGATCGCCTCGAAGAACGGCAACGCCTCGATGTCGCCGACCGTGCCGCCGATCTCGACCAGCACGAAGTCGAGCCCCTCGTTGCCGGCGAGCACGAACTCCTTGATGGCGTCGGTGACGTGCGGAATGACCTGAACGGTGCCGCCCAGATAGTCGCCCTTGCGCTCGCGCGCCAAGATGTCGCGGTAGATGCGCCCCGTCGTGACGTTGTCCGACTTGCGCGCCGGCACGCCGGTGAAGCGCTCGTAGTGGCCGAGGTCGAGGTCGGTTTCGGCGCCGTCGTCGGTCACGAACACCTCACCATGCTGGTAAGGGCTCATGGTGCCGGGATCGACGTTGAGATAGGGGTCGAGCTTCCTCAGCCTGACCGTGTAGCCACGGGCCTGGAGGAGCGCGCCGAGCGCGGCTGATGCGAGGCCCTTGCCGAGAGAGGAGACCACGCCGCCGGTGATGAAGATGTACCGTTGCATGGGGCTCTCGTTTGGCATGGATCGGGCGCGATTCGAAGCGGCAAACGAGCCACATCCACGGCGCAGTCCGGTGTTTTGTCGTCCCACGATCCGGACTGGGCTGTCCGACAGGCCTCAGCGGGTGCCCGGCACGCTCGGCAGCGGCGTTCGCGCCGGCTCCGACAGGCTATCGAGCACGGTGCCGCCAGCGGGCTTCTCGGCGCCGCCCGC
>JBGSQO010000596.1:0-2825 GCA_041738055.1 Filomicrobium sp. | reverse complement strand
GGCGCGGTCGCTCGGCCCGCCAGCGCGGCGCCCACCAGCGCGACAACATGGAAATAACGCTGTCGGAGGCCTACCAGGGCAAGACGGCGCAGATCCGCGTGCCGACCAGCATCGCCTGCGACACCTGCCAGGGCACGGGCGCCAAGGCCGGCACGAAGCCCGTCACCTGCCGCACCTGCGGTGGCGTCGGCAAGGTGCGCGCCAACCAGGGCTTTTTCACCATCGAGCGTCCGTGTCCGTCGTGCATGGGTTCGGGCGAGGTGATCGAGGACCCCTGCCCGACCTGCTCGGGCTCCGGCCGCAACACCAAGGAACGGACGCTGTCGGTCAATATCCCGGCTGGTGTCGAGGACGGCACCCGCATCCGACTGGCCGGGGAAGGCGAGTCGGGCCTGCGCGGCGGGCCTGCGGGCGATCTCTATATCTTTCTCTCCATCCGTCCGCATGCCTTCTTCCAGCGCGACGGCGCCGATCTGTTCTGCAAGGTGCCGATTTCGATGACGACCGCGGCTCTGGGTGGTCAGGTCGAAGTGCCGACGGTCGAGGGCTCGATCACCCGCGTCAAGATCCCGGAAGGCTCAGAGACCGGCAAGCAGTTCCGCCTGAAGGGCAAGGGCATGCCGGTTCTGAAGTCCAAGGTGACCGGCGACATGTACATCCAGGTCGAGGTCGAGACGCCGAAGAACCTCAATCGTCGCCAGCGCGAGCTGCTCGAGGAATTCGAGAAGGAAAGCCGCAACGACACGAGCCCCGAAAGCCACGGCTTCTTCGCCCGCATGAAGGAGTTCTTCGACGGCGGCAAGGGCAAGGATTGATCCCGACCCGCAGACGTTATGACCCCCTCTCGTCAGGCCGCGCCTTTCGGTTGGCTCTCGCAATGAGTGGCGGAAGGCGTGGTCTTCCGACAGCGATGCTTCAGAAGGTCGTCCGTCTGGTATTATACTTCAGCTCGAAGGCAATCGCCGGCACCTGATGCCAGCCTCCGCTGTCAAGCTCCGACGAGAGGTCGATGACGATGCTCCAGCCAGACGCGCCGTTCGTCAGCGAGTTGCGTGAGGCGGCCACCGCCGCTCAGCGCGCCGAGATCGATTTCCGCAACTCGTTCCAAGCGCAAGTGGAACGGCTGGAGCGCGAGCGCCGGCACGCCTACCGCCGGCTGGATATTGCCGGGGTTCTGCATGATGCGGCCCTCGGCGCCGAGAGCGAGGAGGCCGCCCGTCTCGCGCAGATCGCAGCCCTGAAGCACGAACTCGGCTGGTATTCGAACTCCGAGGAGCGCCAGACGGTGTTCGCTGCGCTGGAGCCGGCTCTCGTCCTCATTCGCCGGCAGGCCGGGATCACGTCTGCAACCGATGAGGGAGACGATGCCGCCGATCCGGGGGAGGCGTCCGTCAGGACCGCGCTCCTCGCGTTCGAGGCGTGGTATCTGACGACGTTCGGGGCGCCGTTTCTCGATATCCTGCATGAAGAGATGGCGGAGCTTCCCGTTGTCGAATTCTGAACCTCAGGGCGTCGAGTTCGAGCGCTGGATCGTCCGCACGTTCGAGGAGACGGGCGGGTTCACGGCGCTGATCCTGCTGATGTCGATCGGGCAAACCAAGGTCGAACCGATCTCCTGCTCGTTCGTGCACGTGATCGGGTCCGAGGTCGCGTGGGTGGACATGGCCCAGATGCTCGATCAGTCGCGGCGCAAATGGGACGGCGTCGCGATCTTTGCCGAGACGGCGCCGGGGGGCGGGCCGCTGGCCGAGATCGTCGCCAAGGCCCGGCTGCAGGAGCGCATCGACGAGGTCACCATGAACCGCATGGCGCTCAACGAGGCCGGCTTCTTCGATACGAAAGGACGCGCCATCCGCATCGATCCCGTGGCGGAGGGCTGAGCGTGACGCAAGGGGGAGCAGACCGGAGCGACGTGTTCGTGCTCAGGGGGTGCAGGTTTCCGCGCGGGCTGATCTACGACGTGCCCAATCACGTCTGGTACGAGCCGGCAGACGAAGGCAAAATCCGGGTCGGTATGACGGTGATTGCCGCGGCACTCGCCAGCAACCGCATCTTCGCCGTCACGCCGAAGCGGCCGGGGCGGGAACTGGAAGCCGGGCGCGCCTGCGCGACGATCGAGAGCAGCAAGTGGGTGGGGCCCGCGCGCATTGCCTTCGACGGGGCGGTCGCGGAGGTCAACCAGGACCTGATCGACAATCCGGGAAAGTTGGTCAGCGATCCGTATGGGGAGGGGTGGATGCTGATTGCCAATGCCAAGGACGTCAACGCTCTCGACCCACTCGTGACCGGCGATGCAGCGGTTGCCGCCTATGATCGCTGGATGCACGACAACGACTTTCCCGGCTGCAACCCTCCCGATCCATGACCCCAAACATCCCGGCACTCACTCCCGCGCGGACCCATATCGTGCTCGTCGGCGGCGGGCATTCGCATGTCACTGTGATCCGCGCCTTCGGCATGAAGCCGGAGCCGGGCGTGGTGCTGACCGTCATCGCCAAGGAGATCGAGGCGCCCTATTCGGGGATGCTGCCGGGCTATGTCGCGGGCCACTACAGTTACGACGAGTGCCACATCGATCTCGTGCGGCTGGCCAACTGGGCCGGGGCGCGGGTGATCCACGGCGTGGCAACGGGAATCGACCGGACGGCCAAGCGGGTGCTGATCGAGGGCCGGGCGCCGCTCGGCTATGATCTGCTGTCGATCGACGTCGGCATCACGCCGGCGCTGGACTCCATCAGGGGCGGCGCCGAGCATGGTATCGCGGTCAAGCCGGTCTCAACGTTTGCGGAGAGATGGCGGACGCTCGAAGCGCAGGCGCTGGAGGC
>JBGSQO010000579.1:0-2137 GCA_041738055.1 Filomicrobium sp. | reverse complement strand
GCGGGCGGCGGCTCCCGGCAATTCCGGCTGCGGACCGAGGCCCGGCACCGTCGTCGTGTCGTCGACCGGCAGCAGCGTGCCGCCCATGTCCGCGCCATCTTCCGCGCCGTCCCTGGGGACCACGCGCTTGGCCGACTTCTTGACCTCGGCGTCGAGATCGGTCTGCGAGCACAGCCCCAGGGTCACCGGGTCCTGCGCCACGAGATTGGCCGAGTTCCAGTGCGAGCGGTCGCGGATCTGCTGGATGGTCGGCTTGGTGGTGCCGACCAGCCGCATGATCTGGCTGTCCTTCAGCTCGGGATGGTTCTTCATCAGCCAGAGCACGGCGTTGGGGCGGTCGTGACGGCGCGAGACAGGCGTGTAGCGCGGCCCCTTCTTGCGCGGCTGCACCTGCGGCACGTTGACCTTGGGCTCGGCAAGGCGCAGCTTGTGGGACGGGTTCGCCTCCGCCCGGGCGATCTCCTCGCGGCTCAGCTGACCGCTGGCGATGGGGTCCATGCCCTTGATGCCCTGGGCGACGTCGTCGTCGGCAATGCCCTTGACCTCGAGCACGTGCAGACCGCACAGCTCGGCGATCTGCTCGAAGGACAGCGCGGTGTTGTCGACGAGCCAGACGGCCGTCGCCTTGGGCATGAGGGGCTTGCGGTCGGTCATAACAGAGGTTCTCCAGCTCCGCGCGGGTCGGTTCCCGCGTGGGCCACTTCTTGCGTGAGGAGGCGTGTGGAAGGCTGGCACAATACCGTCAACCGCGAGCTGAACGCAACCTCCACATGGCGGCAACGCACAGCCTGGGTGCGACACTTTGACAGCTCTCGAGCCTCCGGTGATGGCGTGGGGACCGTAGTCGCTCGTCCTATTGCGCGTGTTGCTCCTGCGAAGACCGGCCATTAGTGTGGTCGGCATTGGCCGGAGGACTGAGCGGATCGTGACGGCGGCGCGCAGGCGTCCGCAGGCGCGCGTCCGTGAGGCAGTCCCGGGAGCCATGATGCGTCGCAGCATGCCTCTATGCGGCGACCGGCGCGACATGACGGGGAGCCTGAGCGGTCGTGGAGAGCAAGTCGTACTACTTCGAGGACCTTGAAATTGGCATGGAAGCCTCGATCCGCAAGACGGTCCGCGAGGCCGATATCGCCATGTTTGCCGAGATCTCCGGCGACCGGAACCCCGTTCATTTCGATCACGCGTATGCCGCCACGACCATCTTCAAGGTGCCGATCGCGCACGGTCTGCTGACGGCGGCCTATATTTCGACCGTGTTCGGCATGCATCTGCCCGGCCCCGGCGCGATCTACGTGTCGCAGACCTTGAACTTCAAGGCGCCCGTCAAGATCGGCGACGAGGTGATGGCGCGCGTCGTCGTCGTCGACCTCGTACACTCGAAGCGCCGTGCGCTGTTTGATTGCACGTGCACGGTGCGCGGCCGCGTCGTCCTCGACGGCGAGGCGATGATGATGGTGCCGCAGCGTCCGGAGCCTCCGGCTTCGGCCTGACGTCCGGCGTCGGCTTGAGCGGATGGGAACGGGCGTCGGGCGGGCACGCGCGCTGCCGATCGGGAACCGGTGGCCTTCGGACTTCGGGGATGGGGATTGCCATGCTGGTGTTGCGGCAGAGCGATGAAGTGCCAGTGGGTGTGCGCGGCGGGGTCGTCGCCATCGGCAACTTCGATGGCGTCCACCGTGGCCACAAGGCGCTGCTGAAGGTGGCGACGGGCCGCGCGGGAGAGACCGGCGCGCCGGCCGGTGCCGTCCTGTTCGAGCCGCACCCGCGCGAGGTTTTCCACCCCGAGGAACCGCACTTCCGGCTGACGCCCTTGGCCGAGAAGCTGCGACTCCTGGACATCGAAGGGCTGGACTTTGCCGCCGTGCTGACGTTCGACCGGGCGCTCGCGGGCCTTTCGGCGGCGGCCTTCGTGGAGGATGTGCTGGTCGGCTGGCTCGGTGTCGGCCATGTCGTCGTCGGGTACGATTTCTATTTCGGCAAGGGCCGGAGCGGATCGACTGAGACGCTACGCCAAGCGGGCAGGGACCTCGGCTTCGGCACGACCGTACTCCCCCAGCAGGCGGAGGAGGGCGAGGTGTTCTCGTCCACGGCCATCCGCTTGCATCTGGCGCAGGGCGACGTGGCAGGTGCGGCGCGC
>JBGSQO010000561.1:0-10777 GCA_041738055.1 Filomicrobium sp. | reverse complement strand
CGACGTGCTGGCCGCCGCCATCGACCACGCGCGCGCCGAACCGGGTCACGCCGACCTGCCACTGATCTACCTTTCGCCGCGTGGAGAGCCGTTCACGCAGTCGCTGGCCCACGAGTACGCCAACGGTCCCGGACTGATGCTGCTCGCCGGACGCTTCGAAGGCGTGGACGAGCGGGTCATCGCAGGCCGACGGATGCGCGAGATTTCGATCGGCGACTTCGTGCTGTCGGGCGGCGAGATCGCGGCCCTGTGTGTGCTGGACGCCTGCGTTCGCCTGATCCCCGGCGTGCTGGGTGCGCCCGAAAGCCTGACGCACGAGAGCTTCGAGACGGGGCTGTTGGAATACCCGCACTACACAAAGCCGCGCGAGTGGGAGGGCCGCACCATCCCCGACGTTCTCCTGTCGGGAGACCACGCCCGCATTGCGCGCTGGCAACAGGCGGAGGCCGAGCGCCTCACCCGCGAACGGCGCCCGGACCTGCTGAACAAGCCCGGACGGAAGTCGTAGGGCTCATTTCAGCGCGGAGCGTCCCCTCTCCCCATTGCTCTGCACTTGCAATGGGGAGAGGGCCAGGGTGAGGGGCGGCCACAAATGCTGCGGCTTGATCCTGCCCCTCACCCCGACCCTCTCCCCGTGAAGGACGGGGAGAGGGGGAAAGTCGGCGTCTTCCGGCCGGCTATCGGAACGAGAAGCGGAAGGCCCAAACCAATAATCCTCTTCAAGCACCCGGACCGGCATCGAAGCCGACCTTGTCCATGATCTCCGAGGCCTGCTTGCGCAGCTTGGCGATGTCCTCGAGCGCCAGCTTATCGGGCGTCAGTTTGCCCCAGCTGTTGACCCGCTCCGAAATGGCGACGCCGGACTTCAGCGGGTATTCGTTGACGACCTCCGCATAAAGCTTCTGGCCCTCGTCGGAGGCGAGGAACTCGAGCAGCTTGACCGCTGAGTCCTTGTGCGGGGCGTTCTTGGCGAGCACCGCGCCGGAGATGTTGACGTGCGTGCCGCGATCACCCGAGTTCGGGAACAGCAGCTTGACCGAGTCCGCCCAGGCCTGCTGCTCGGGCTTATTGCTCGTCTGCATCGCAGCCATGTAGTACGTGTTGCCGATCGCGATGTCGCACTGGCCGGCATGGATCGCCTTGACCTGATCGCGATCGCCGCCGGCAGGCTTGGTCGCGAGATTGGCCTTCACGCCGCGCGCCCAGGCTTCTGCCTTCTCGGCGCCCTCGTGGGCGATGACCGAAGCGAGCAGCGCAACGTTGTAATAGTGCTGACCCGAGCGCGAGCAGATCTTGCCTTTCCACTTGGGATCGGCGAGTTCGGCATAGGTGATGGCGTCCTGCTTGACGCGATCCTTGGACGCGTAGATGACGCGAGCGCGCTGGGAGAGGCCGACCCACTGGCCGTCCGGATCGCGATAAGCCGCAGGGATGTTGGCGGCAATCGCCTCCGACGTGATCGGCTGCGTAACGCCCTTGTCCTCGGCCTGGGTCAGGTTGGCGATATCGACGGTGAGCAGAAGGTCGGCGGGGCTGTTGGCGCCTTCCGAGGCGAGCCGCTCGATCAGGCCGTCCTTGGCGAACACGACGTTGACCTTGATGCCGGTCTTCTTGGTGAAGGACTCCAGCAGCGGCCCGATCAAACCCGGCTCGCGATAAGAGTAGATGTTGACTTCTTCGGTCGCAGCCGCCGCCCCAGCGGTAAGCGCGAGGAACAAGGCGGGAAGCGTAGCCAGTCGAATCGCGCGACGGCCGCGCACGGCAGGTGTCCTGCTGGTCATAGGTCTCTCCGATAGACGGGGGTCAAGGCCCCGCAATGGGCAGATGCTGCGGCCCACCGAACCGATGTCGACCGCGGGGAGCATCTGACTTTGGTCGACCCCAAAAGTCAACAATCTATCGCAACGCGACTTGCGGCATCGCGCGCGCTCATCCCTTCGGCCAACGGAGGCAAATCCGCCACGGGTCCAGGCCGGTCTGTTGTCCCAATCGCTCGGTCCGATGGACGGGCGCAAGCGAATCAGAGAAGGCTACCAAAAGGTTAACGGGAACGTGAGCGTTGTATCACCCCTCTGCTTAGTCGGCGTCGGTCGTTGTCAGCGAAAATCGTTCACGTATCGAGGTATTGGCCCATGGCCATCGACGCACTCGTCAAGCCGCTATTATCCGTCGCCCTCTTTCAGGGCCTGAAGCCCCTGCAGATCACCGAGATCGCGCGCCGGGCCGAGCGCGTGGTATACAAGCCCGGCGAGACGATCATCGCCGAGGACGCCGAGGGTGATGCTGCGATTCTGATCGTCGCCGGTGATGCGGTGCGCATCTCGGGTCCCGACTTCGACGGCACGCCCGAGCCCGTACAGCCCGGCGCGCTGGTCGGTGAGATGGCGATGCTGGTGGAAACCCAGCATTCTTCGACCGTAGTCGCCCGTGGCAGCGTTCGCGCCCTCCGAATCACGCGCACCGACCTGCACGCCCAGATGGAGGACGATCCAGGGCTTGCCGATCACTTCGTGCAGAAGATCGCCGGCCGGCTCAATCGGCTGGCCAAGGAATTGCGCACGATCGATGCAGCCCTTGGCGGTCTAAGTGCGACGGAAAAGCACTCCTCGTCATCGATGCACTGACCCGAGACGCGCTCAACAGCAGCTGTCTCTCCGCGGCCGATGATCATCGGCCGCTTTTTGTCGTTCAGGGGAAGGGCGGCTGGGGCAGAGACCGTCGCGCCAAGACTCGGCGGCCGCAGCGATCAACATGCTGACCCCCAACGAGAAACGCCCAGTCCCGGGGGGAGGGACTGGGCGTCGGCGCTCGCGCGCTTGATGCCGGGAGGGAAGCCGGCATCTCAGGCTTGCGTCTTCGGTTAGACGGGGGGCACTACCGAATACAGGGTGACGCGCCTGACTGACTTGAATGTAGTCGAGATTGCCAATTGTACAATAGGGGCAAACCGCAGACTTCACGAAAACGTGAACGGTTTCCCCCAACTTGCACCATCCTTGGACATTGCACAGAGACCGAACAGCCACACCCTGGGATACCAGGGTGGGTGGAACCCCGTTCACTGCCGGAACGGATTACCGACCGCCTTGATGACGAACCGTTCAGCCTCGAGCTTCTCGTCGAGCTTGAGGTCACTGACCTCGACCCGCGTATCGAGACCCTGAGCGTCGGTGGTCACCCACTCCTTCAGCTGCAGCTTTTCGCCCTTTGCCATGACGAGCTTGATGCGGCCAGGCGTGTCGGGGCTCTTGTCCTGCAGCGCGACGAGCAACGCCGTATCCGTCTCCTGGACCTCGTTGATCTTGGCATCGCGGACGAGGTCGACCTCGTTGCGCAGCAGCACCCGGAACGGCGTCTGGTCGAGGGCGATGCGATCCTCGTTGTTGAGGTCGAGATCCTGAATGGCGAGATTTGTGCCGTCGGAGACGATGATCTGGCGGGAGGGGCGGGCATAGTCGAAGCGGAACATGCCTGGCCGCATCATCTGGAACGAGCCCTTCATGACCTTGCCGTCGGCCGCCGTTTGCACGAACGAGCCCTGCAGGGTCTTCATAGTGTTGAAGTAGTCGCCGATCTTCTTGACCGTCTGGGACTGCGCGGCATCGAGCGTGATGCCCGCGGCGCCTTCCGCCAACTGCGCACTCCAGCCGGTTCCGGCCGGGTTGGGCTCCGCCGCCTTCGCAGCAGGATCTGCCGAAGCGCTCGCGATGCCGATCGCAATGACCAGGCTGAGCCCGGCCACGGTGGCCTTCATGTTGTGTCCCATCCGCTTCCCCCGATTGAACCTGAACCGTCTCGCCACGTCGCCCGTCGCCATCGCGGAGACGGCCAAGGCTTTCGGGCACGAGCCATTCCCCAACAATGAGTCGAGATCTTGGCAGCGGGACGCACAGGGCACGCTTGGCAGATTTCAAGCCACAGGCGTGGGCCTGCCGGCATGCCGCTTCTCCCGACAGTGAGGCGGCTGCAGCGCGCGGCGTCATACCGACCCGCAGAAGTTTTGACCCGCCTCACGGCAGGCCGCGCCTTCCGGCCGGCTCTCGGAACGAGTGTCGGAGGGCGCAAAGTAAAGAGTCCCGCGCCTTCCGGCCTCCCGGCCCCCGAGCCGGGATCGGAGGAACGAGTGTCGGAGGGCGCAATCAAGGCTCACAACCGTCCCGCCGACCCGAAAGACGCCAGAGTCGAGACAACGGCGGGACGGTTTCAGCGCCGCGAAATACGCACGCGGTCGCCGGGACGGAGCCAGCGCAGGAGGTGTTCGAGATCCCGGCGCGCCAATGCGATGCAGCCCTCCGTGGGCAGGGAACCGGGACGGGCCAGGTGCATGAAGATCGCGCTACCGCGGCCACGCAGGCGGGGTCGATCATTGTGCCCCAGAACCAGGATCACGTCGTAGAGATGATCATCCCGCCACAACCGCTCGGCGCTGGCCGGGTAGGGGTGGCGGATGCCCCGGTTGTAGTTGCGATCGGTTGGCGCATCGCACCAGCCGTCGTCGCGGGCGATCGGGGCGATAGGCAGACGCGTTCTCGGACGCAGGCCGTTGTCGGGCCGGTAGAGCACCCGGCGAAGGGGAAAAATACCGATAGGGCTCGCCCCGTCTCCCTCACGCTTCAGGGCTGCGACACCCGAGCGGCCGATGGCGCAGCGCAGCCTCAGCATGCCGAGTTGCAGGATGCCTGTCGCTTGACGGAGGGGGGACGGCCGCACGATCATTTGACGGGAGCGCTTGGTCTTGGCCATGATTGTCATCCCACGGGTTCCCGGTCATCCGCCATCTTGCGGGCCACGTCGTCGGGTCGAACGCGACACCCATCGTCGTTCACGACGTCCCGAATGCAAGGACGATTGGTCGGAGGCGTTGGCGACGGGCTTTCGTGATGGTACGATTTTGGCCACGTCGCTAGTGTCTTCACTCGGAGCAGCCATCGATGAGCTCAGTTCGAAACATCCTCATTGTGGACGACGATGAGGATCTGCGTTCGTCGGTCAAGGATCAGCTCAACCTGCACGAGGAGTTCGACGTGACGGCGGCCGAGACCGCCTCGCGGGGGATCGAGCTAGCCAAAGCCGGGCATTTCGACCTCGTGCTGTTCGATGTCGGGCTGCCGGACATGGACGGGCGCGAAGCCGTCAAGATCCTGCGCAAGAGCGGGTTCAAGAGCCCGATCGTCATGCTGACGGGTAATGCCTCGGATGCCGACCAGATCCTGGGCCTCGACGCGGGCGCCAACGACTACATCACCAAGCCGTTCAAGTTCGCCGTACTACTCGCCCGCATCAGGGCGCAATTGCGCCAGCATGAGCAGAGCGAGGATGCCGTCTTCGCCATCGGTCCCTACACCTTCAAGCCCGCCTCCAAGCTGCTGGTCGACGAGAAGGGCGGCAAGATCCGGCTGACCGAGAAGGAAACGTCGATCCTGAAGTACCTCTACCGGGCCGGCGAGAGGGTGGTGACGCGCGAGGTCCTGCTGCAGGAGGTCTGGGGCTACAACGCGGGCGTGACCACGCATACGCTGGAAACCCACATCTACCGGCTGCGGCAGAAGATCGAGAAAGACCCGTCCAACGCCGAACTCCTGGTGACCGAAACCGGCGGCTATAAGCTGGTGCCTTGATAGCCGGTGCTTGGGGCTTGAATGTTTGCCCCGGTTTGTTCTGCTGGTCTCAGGCCCGCGCACCGCCGCCGGCGTCGTCGGCCTCCGCCATCAGGTTCTGGATCAGGCGGATGAGCAGTTCCTTGTGGCCCGGGTCGCTTTCGGCGATCAGCAGGGCGAGCGCGACCAGAGCGTTGTCGTCGACCAGCGGGCGCCCGTCCGCGCGGTCGAGCCGGCCGTTCAGATCCAGATAGCGCACGAACAAGAGGCTGCCGATGCGCTTGTTGCCGTCGGAGAACGGGTGATCCTTGATGACGAAGTAGAGCAGGTGAGCGGCGCGGCTCACGATGCTCGGATACAGTGCCTCCCCGCCGAAGGTCTGCTCGATATTGCCGATGATGCCGTCGAGGCCCTCACCGCGTTCGCGCCCGAACAGCTCGGAGGCCTCGCCGCGGGCCATGAGGATCGCCTTCAGCTCGGTGATGATGGCGCGCGCGGCCTCGACCGTCAGCTCCTTCATCTCGTCAGGCGACTGGGTCGGCGCCTCAGGCAGGCGGTTCTCGTCGTACTGCAGCAGCAACTGCCAGGAGCGGGCGTATCGGGTGATGACGTCGAGCATGGCGTCGGCCTCGTCGGTGACGAGGTTGTGGGCCGTGAGCGCCCGCCGCATCAACTTGACGGCATTCTCCAATTCGAGGGCGTGGGTGCGGGATTGCTCGAGCCGGCGCTCGTTCAGCGTGTAGCCCTTGACCAGATGCTCCCGCAGCGTGCGCGTCGCCCAGCGGCGGAACTGGATGCCGCGAGCCGATTTCACACGGTAGCCCAATGAGATAACGACATCCAGATTGTAGTAGTCGACGTCGCGCTTGACCTCGCGATCGCCCTCGCGCTGAACTGTTGCAGTTTTTGCAACTGTTGAGCCCCGATCGAGTTCACCGGACTCGAAAATGTTCTTGAGGTGCCTGGAGACCGTGGACTTGTCGCGATCGAAAAGGTCGCACATCTGCTCCGAGGTGAGCCAGATCGTCTCCTCGTCTAGCTTCACGCTGAGCTGGACCTCGCCGTCGCTGCTCTCGTAAAGCGCTACGGCGTTCGCTTCGACGTCGAGTCCATTAGCCATCGAGGAGGGCTCCGGCACCAGAGTTCAGTCGTCCGGCGGGAGAGATGCCACGGACGGACTGGGATGGCAACGGAGCCGCCACAGCCTCAGCGGCAACAGTTGCAGATTTTGCAACCGTTCGAATTATTACGTTAAATCATATTGTTAGGATCGTCTTTCGCGGGGAGTCCAGCAACGCGCGCAGGTACTTCACGAGTTGAGTGTTTCGCTCGGCACTGGTCAACGTGCGAGAGATCGTGGTCTGCGACCACTGTCGGCAGTTGTTGCAAAAAATGCTACAATTGAAAAAGGCCCGTACTTCAGCACCCTACGGACTTGCGGCAGCCGGTGGCGCAACTGAGGCAAGAAATGCCGACGTTCAAAGAACTGAACCAATTCATATATTTATATTGATGATCGGGAGAGTAGATCACCCACGCCACGCAGGAGAACTGCTGGAAGAATAATCAGAGGCACCCCCGGTCTGCTCAAACGTTAAGCAATTGTTGTCGCACCGGCCTTGGGGAGCTTCCCGAAACGACCTCGCGGCGTCTGTGCCTACGATCTGGCCTGAACTGGCACAAGAATTGACTCTCCTGCCCAGCGGCCATGCAATAAGCCCGAAACAGCGGCGAACTGCACAAACTGTAGGCACAGCACCGGGGGGTACACAACGCCATGCAGCAGCTCGGAACGGGCGCGGACGTCTTTTTTCTCCTGATGGGGGCGATCCTCGTCTTCGCCATGCACGGGGGCTTCGCGTTCCTCGAAGTCGGCACAGTCCGCCACAAGAACCAGGTCAACGCACTGGTCAAGATCCTGGTCGACTTCGCGATTTCGACGGTTGCCTACTTCTTCATCGGCTACTGGGTGGCCTACGGCGTCACATTCCTCGTCAGCGCCAAGGACCTGACGGGCGGGGCCGAGCCGTTCGGGCCGCAGGGCATCAGCCTCGTCAAGTTCTTCTTCCTCTGCACCTTCGCGGCCGCCATCCCGGCCATCGTGTCGGGCGGCATCGCGGAACGGGCAAAGTTCTGGGCGCAGTGCCTTGCCACCGCAATCCTCGTCGGCCTCGCCTATCCGCTGATCGAGGGCGTGGTGTGGAACCGCAACTTCGGCGTGCAGGACACCTTGTTCAAGGGCATGCTCGGGGCTGATTTCCATGACTTCGCCGGCTCGATCGTCGTGCATGCCTTCGGAGGTTGGGTGGCGCTGGCCGCCGTCCTGAAGCTCGGGCCGCGGTACGGTCGCTATACCAAGAGCGGCATGTCGGCACCGCCGTCGTCGATTCCGTGGCTCGCCATGGGCTCGTGGATGCTGTGTGTCGGCTGGTTCGGCTTCAACGTGATGAGCGCGCAATCGCTGGGCGCGGTCTCGGGCCTCGTCGCCATGAACTCGCTGTTGGCGATGGCCGGCGGTATCCTCGCTTCGCTGTTTGCCGGACGCAACGATCCGGGCTTCGTCCACAACGGCGCGCTGGCCGGGCTGGTTGCCGTCTGCGCGGGCTCGGACCTGATGCATCCGGTCGGCTCGCTCATCACGGGCGCGGTTGCCGGCTTCATCTTCGTTGCCATGTTCCAGGTCGTGCAGGCCCGCTGGAAGATCGACGACGTGCTCGGCGTGTGGCCGTTGCATGGGCTGTGCGGTCTGTGGGGCGGGATCGCCTGCGGCATCTTCGGCTACGAAGCGCTGGGCGGCCTCGGCGGCGTGACGTTCGGGGCGCAGTTCGTCGGCTCGGTGATGGGGGCAGCCTACGGTCTTGTCGCCGGTGGCATCGTCTATTTCATCGCGGATGCCACGCTGGGCCTCAGGATGAGCGACGAGGACCAGCACCGCGGCGCCGACCTGTCGATCCACAAGATCTCGGCCAATCCGGAGGACGACGTCCGCATGGGGCGGGTGTAATCGGGGTCCGATGAGTGAAGTGCGGGGGCTGCGCGCCCCCGGACCCTGCGCAGCCGGAGGCTGTTTGCCCTGCTCCTGGGCGACGGGCGTGCCCAAAATTCCAGGTGATGGGTCATGGGGATAGCCCCTTGTGGGGGTCGAGGGGGCAGTCCAACACGGGCTTGCCCAGTGTTGGCCGACTAATGAGCCCCTCGTCTTCACTTGGTCGTTGTTCGGTCGGCGGGACGGTATAAGTATTGCCGCCTCTGACAGTGGAGCGACGATTCCATGACGACCATGACCGGCCTCAACGTCCTCGCCTCGGGCGCGATGGAGTATCCCTTCAGCCGCGTGAAGGACCTGCTCGCCCCGCACGCGCCGGGGATCGAGCCGGTCATCGACCTGACGCTGGGCGAGCCGCGCGAAACCATGCCGAGCTTTCTGGTCGACAAGATCGCGGAAGCCCAGGCGCTGTTTGCGAAGTATCCGCCGATCCGTGGCTCGGACGAGTTGCGCGGCGCGATCGCCGATTGGATCGGGCGGCGCTACGGGATTGCCGGCACGATCGATCCGGCCCGTCACATCCTGCCGGTCAACGGCTCCCGCGAGGGGCTGTTCTACGCCTGCCTGCCGGCTGTCGGGCGCAAGCGGCTGGCCAACGGGGTGACGCCCGCTGTTGCCATGTGCAACCCGTATTATGCCGCTTACATCGGCGCCGCACTCGCCACCAACGCCGAGCCGGTCTACCTCAATGCGACGGCTGAGACGGGGCACCTGCCGGACCTCGACCAGCTCGCTACCGATCCCGAATTGCTGGCGCGAATAGCGGCACTTTACATCTGCTCGCCAGCCAATCCGCAAGGCGCCGTGGCGAGCCGCGACTATATCGCCAAAGCCCTGGCTCTGGCGCGGACCTACGACTTCATGCTGTTCCTCGACGAGTGCTACTCGGAACTCTACTCCTTCGAGGCGCCGACGGGCGGGCTCGAGGTTGCAGCAGCGACGCCCGAAGGGTTCGCCAACCTCGTCGTGTTCAACTCATTGTCCAAGCGCTCGAACCTGCCGGGGCTCAGGTCCGGGTTCGTCGCTGGCGATGCCGCTTTCCTCGATACGCTGGCAGGTATCCGCAATTTGATTGGGCCGCAGATGCCGGGGCCGACGCAGGTGGCCAGTGCGGCGATCTGGTCAGAGGAACAGCACGCTGTGTCCAACCGTCTGGCCTACAAGCGCAAATTCGATATCTCCGACGAACTGCTCACGGGCCGGTTCGGGTATGAGCGGCCGGCCGGCGGGTTCTTCCTGTGGCTCGACGTGGGTCAATTCGGCGGCGGCGTCGAGGCGACGGTAACCATATGGCAACGGGCGGGTGTCAAGGTTCTGCCTGGCGTCTTCCTGGCGCAGACCGGCCTCGACGGCACGAACCCCGGCACGGACTACGTGCGTGTGGCGCTCGTGGCTCCCGAGGCCAGCATCAGGGAGGCGCTGACACGGGTCGTATCCGTATTCGCGTAACCCACGTCGGTGCCATGAGATTCGAGACAAGCGATCACGAGCAGGATGCCCAGCGTCTGCTGCCTTCAGGGGTGGCGGAAGGGCTGTCGCTGTGGCTCAAGCGGGTCAACGGGCTGGTGACGCTCGCCCTGATCGCCGCCCTGTGGGTCGCGCTCATCAGTTGGTCGAACGCCGATCCGAGCCTGACCCATGTCACGCGGGCGGCCCCGCGCAATCTGCTCGGCTATCCCGGCGCGATCGTCTCCGACCTGATGTTGCAGACGCTGGGACTGACGGCCATTCTCGTGCTGCTCGCGCCGACGCTGTGGGCCGGCGAGACGCTGCTGACGGGCCAAGTCTCCCGGCTGAGACAGAAGCTGATTTTTCTCCCCGTGTCGGTCATGGTGTTGGCGGGCGCGCTGTCGGCCCTACCCCAGGCCTCCGTCTGGCCACTCGATCCGGGCTACGGCGGCATTCTGGGCGATGGCGTCTACCGGTTCGCCTTTGCAGCAGCCGCCGTCGTCGCGGCTGACAAGGCGGGGCTGCTGGCCGGGGTTATCCTGTTTGCGGCGGGCTTTGCCGAGCTCGCCCATGCCATCGGCGTGGAGATCAAGGACCTCGGCTCGGCCCTCGTCCGACGTCCGGCCCCACTGCCCATCGAGCCTTACGTGCCGCACGATCCCGGCGGGGCCGAGGTTGACCCGTC
>JBGSQO010000524.1:0-2928 GCA_041738055.1 Filomicrobium sp. | reverse complement strand
GTGCACCGCCTCTTGCACCGCCGCAGCCAGAGCCGTCTCGTCGCGAGAGGTCAGCGCCGCCCGATAGGCATCCGCCCGCTCGTAGAGGCCCGCCGCCGCCTTCCGAACCTTTTTGGGAACGGTCAGGTCGCCGACGCCGATCTCGCGCATGCAGTCGTCCATGTCCGTCACGAAATGCTCGATCAGCGCGCGGGCCAGTTCGGCGGTTTCGTCGCCCTCGGTCTTCAACCGCTCCAGCACGAGCACGAGATGCGCCACGACCATCTCATAGCGCCCTTCGAAGGTATCGGGCACGCCCATGTCGCGGTACAGCGCCGGCTCGCGCGCCGCGGTTACGACCTCGCCATAGATGTTGGCTGCGGTGAGCTTTAGATCGTGCCGTCTCGGCCACCAGTTGAACACGCTTCTGCCTTTTCGATGCTGTCTCAGTGGATGGAGGATGCGTTGCGGACGCGCACATGCCTGATATTGCATCAGCATCGTGTTGGCGCTAGGCCTGAGCCACCAAGTCTTGTCTGCTGAGTCGCGATCGAATTACAGCCTGCGTGCGCCGAACCATGCTCCGGGGGAGACATATGCGCCATATCGACATCGCTGCAAAGGGCTGGGGGCTCGGCGTCCGAGGCTTGCGCAGTGCGCTCGCCGCGGTCGTGCTTGTGGGGCTGGCCGGCTGCGGTGGCGAAGTCCTGAAGCACGGCCAGCATTTCAACCAGTCCGACCTACAGCAGATCCAGCCCGGCATGAGCAAGGATCAGGTCCGCCTGTCGCTCGGCTCGCCCTCGACCACGACGACGGCGACCGCCGACGGCGGCGAGGCCTACTACTACATTTCCAGCACCTCGACCCAGGCGGCCTTCTTCAAGCCCTCCGAGGTCGATCGGCAGGTTCTTGCCGTCTACTTCAGCCCGCTCGGCTCGGTCGACCGGATCGCCAACTACGGTCTGAAAGACGGCAAGGTATTCGACTACATCTCCGAGACGACGCCAGCCCCCGGCGGCACCGACGACGGCCTGCTCAAGAACCTGTTCCGCGGCCTCGGCACAAAGCAAATCTTCGGTCAAGACGGCTGAGGCACGCGGTTGCCGCCTCTTGATCAGCGTCATGTCGACTCGAGCCTGCTCGGCGTTAGGTCCGCGCGAGCCGGGGCACACCGGCATCGATCGAACCCACCATCATGAGCGGAGACCGGCAGACATGGCGACGACCGACTGGAAGGGCTTTCTCGAGACGACCGACAAGCGCATGGCCGACATGCGGCGCGCTGTACCCCAGGGCGTGATGCGAGGGTTCGCCGAAACCGCCAAGGCGGCCATCGCACCGGGCGTGCTGGATTCCAAAACCAAGGAGTTGATCGCGCTCGCCATCGGCATCGCCGCGCGCTGTGACGGGTGCCTCGGCTATCACGTGCGGGCAGCCGCCAAGTACGGCGCCACCCGCGAAGAAGTCGCCGAGACCATCGGAGTTGCGATCTACATGGGCGGCGGCCCGTCGGCGATCTATGGCGCCGAAGCGCTCGCGGCGTTCGATGCGCTTACGGGGGAGACCGGCTGAACCGTCGTTCGAAAGGGCTCCGCGCCCTCTCGAGCTCTCCCCGCCAAGGGCTTATACCGTCCGGACTAATCGCTGACTCATCTGACTATCCGGGTGGCCGGACGGCATTTTCTTTGTTTGCGCCTTCCGACACTCGTTCCGAGAGCCGGCCGGAAGGCGCGGTCTACCGAGAGCGATGCGTCGGGTTTCGTTCGGTTGGTATTAAGCCCTTGGAACCGATCTCCAAGTCGGAAAAACTAGAGGGTCTGGGAGGCTGTGCCTCCCAGCGGGGTGCAGTGCGAGCAGCCCTGCTCGCGCAGCGAGGTGTGGCGGAACAGCCAATGACCTGACCGCCTTCAGCGCGCCCGCGTCGTGACGGCGCCGCCGGTCTTGCCGCCGAATTGAGCCGCAAAGCGATCCGCCTGCCGCTGCGCTTCGACGTTGGAGGTGACGGGCTCGACGGGGGCGCCGTCGCGATGGGGTAGCGCCATCTCGCCGCGACGGGTCATGGCATAGCGGAACAGCAGCATGTGCGGGTTCATCGACGTGACCTTTCGTGATCGGGTTGTTGCCGCGTCATGCGGCGATGCCACCCATCTAGGCCCTTGGCAGCAGTCTAGCTGTTTCCTTCGTGACACTTCAATGACAATCTGTCCGATGCCGGCTCTTCACCTTCGTCATCGAGAGCCGGGCCCGGCACACGCTCCAGAATATCGCCGGGCTGGCACTGCAGAACCGCGCAGATGCGGTCCAACGTGTCGAACCGCACGCCCTTCACCTTGCCCGACTTCAAGAGCGACACGTTCTGCTCGGTGATACCGATGCGCTCGGCCAGATCCTTCGAGCGCATCTTGCGCTTGGCCAGCATGACATCGAGATTGACGACGATCGGCATGCTCGGCCCTCAAACGATCTGGCGGTGCTCGTCGGCGATGCGCGTCGCCTCGAGCATGACGTGACCGATGGCGATGATCAGCCCGCCAAACAAGGCAATCATGTAATCGTCGATACTGAACGAGATGATCAGCATGTGCTGGCCAGGGGGCGCCGAGGCGGTGAGCACAAGGCCAAGCAGCATCACGGTGATCGGCCGCAAAGCCGCGAGGCCCAGCATGGCGAAACCGATTCGCCGCAGCCGCATCGGCGCCTGCAGCGTCAGCGTATCCCCCACGCGATAGGCATTAAACAGCTGGAAGGCTTGATGCAGCGCGTAGAGCAGCACCGACAGCGGCAGCATCGACACGCCAAACCCAGCGAGCCGCGTCATGCCGTCGAGCGCGGCCGTGCCGGGGGCGAGCCCGATCCGCCCGGCAACGAATCTCTCGACCAAGTCGGGTGACAACCACACCCAGGCGAGCACGAGTTCGGCCAGCGCCCCGCCGATGGCGACCACGACGC
>JBGSQO010000480.1:0-1686 GCA_041738055.1 Filomicrobium sp. | reverse complement strand
TACTGGAAGGCGCGGTAGAGGCCGCCGAAGCGGGCTTCCACGTCGGCGCGCGACAGCCCCGTCACCTCGAAGGCCTTCACCATCGTCTCGGGCAGGTGGTTGCGGACCGAGCCGGACGCGATCTCGTAGCCATTGCAGACGATGTCGTATTGGTTGGCCTTCAGCGCCAGGAAATCCTCATCGCTCTTGCAGGCTTCCAGGCCCGCGAGCCCGCCCTGCGGCATCGAGAACGGGTTGTGGCTGAACTCGACCTTCTTGTTGTCCTCGTCCCACTCGTAGAATGGGAAGTCGACGATCCAGGCCAGCGCGAAGCGGCCCTCGTCGAAGAGTTTGAGTTCGTGTCCGACGCGGTCGCGGGCGAGACCGGCGAACTTGTAGAACTTCTGCGGGTTGCCTGCGGTGAAGAACACGGCGTCGCCGTCCTTGAGGCCGAGTTCGGTACGGATCGCCTCGGCACGCTCCCCGATGTTCTTGGAGATGGGGCCGGCGGCTTCCAGGCCCTCGCCCCCGCCGTCGGGCTTGCGCCAGAAGATATACCCCAGCCCCGGCTGGCCCTCGCCCTGCGCCCAGGCGTTCATGCGGTCGCAGAAGGCTCTGCTGCCGCCGGTCGGGGCGGGGATCGCCCACACGCGCACCTTGGGGTCCTTGGCGATCATGCCGGCGAAGACCTTGAAGCCGGAATCCCGGAAATGCTCGGTGACGTCGGCCATCTCGATCGGGTTGCGCAGGTCGGGCTTATCGGAGCCGTACTTGGCGATGGCCGTGTCGTAGGGGATGCGCGGCCAGGTCTGGGTCACAGGCTTGCCGTCGGCGAAGGTCTCGAACACCTGCGTGATGATCGGCTCCATCGTGGCGAAGATATCCTCCTGCTCGACGAAGCTCATCTCGACGTCGAGCTGGTAGAACTCGCCCGGCAGGCGGTCGGCGCGCGGGTCCTCGTCGCGGAAGCAGGGCGCGATCTGGAAATAGCGGTCGAAGCCGGAGACCATCAGCAGCTGCTTGTACTGCTGGGGCGCCTGGGGCAGCGCGTAGAACTTGCCGGTGTGAATGCGCGAGGGCACCAGGAAGTCGCGCGCGCCCTCGGGCGAGGAGGCGGTCAGGATCGGCGTCGGGAACTCGTTGAAGCCGGCGTCGTGCATCAGGCGGCGGATCTCGCGCGTGATCGCGAGCCGCTTCATGATGATGGCGTGCAGGCTGTCGCGGCGCAGGTCCAGGAACCGATAGGTGAGGCGCATGTCCTCGGGGTAGTCCGGCTCGCCGAACACGGGGACCGGCAGCTCCTTGGCCGCCGACAGCACCTCGATCTCGGTGGCATACATCTCGATCTGGCCAGTCGGCAGGTCGGCGTTGGCGGTGCCCTCGGGGCGCGCGCGCACCTTGCCGTCGATGCGGATCACCCACTCGGAGCGGACGGTCTCGGCGGTCTTGAAGGCGGGGCTGTCGGGGTCGGCGACGACCTGGGTCATGCCGTAGTGATCGCGCAGGTCGATGAACAGCAAGCCGCCGTGATCGCGCACGCGATGGACCCAGCCGGAGATCCTGACGGAGACGCCGATATCTCCCGACCTCAGCGCTCCGCAGGTGTGCGTGCGATAACGATGGCGGGCGGGCGCGGCGGCGGCTGTCTTCGGGTGTGCGTCGGTCATAGCTCTTCCCTGGTGGTCGCCGGGGCGACGGCACCCCGAC
>JBGSQO010000469.1:0-3123 GCA_041738055.1 Filomicrobium sp. | reverse complement strand
TGCCCACGCGCATGCCGGCATGACCCCGCCGCCGGCCGGCGTCATGATGGCGCACACGCCCGCCCAGGGCAAAGTGATGACCATGTACTCGCGCATGTGGATGCACATGGAAGGCCTGCAGTCGGGCACCGACGAGGTCTCGGCCGAGACGGTCGTCACCACGGTGCCGAACCGCTTCTTCGCGCCCGGTCACGCGCCCACCGTGCGCATGGTGCCGACGAAGATGAATGGCAGTATGCAGATGTTTGGCGCCATGTACGGCATCACCGACAGCATCTCCGCCTTCGTCGCCGGCACCTATCTGGAACGCGAGATGGAGATGCTGACGTTCCGCGGCATGATGGGGACCGAGCGGCTCGCCACCGGCACGACCAAGACGGAGGGCTACGGCGACATGCGCGTCGGCGGCGCCTTCAAGCTGCTCCAAGGCCCCGGCTACACGGTGACGGGCGTCGCGGCTCTCAGCATTCCGACCGGCTCCATCGAGGAGCAGGTGACGATGCTGAGCCCGATGGGCATGCGCATGACGATGCGCGCGAACTACGGCATGCAACTGGGAACGGGCACTTATGATGCCCATATCGGACTGACGTACATGGGCGGCAGCGGGCCACTAGGCTGGGGTGCGGGCTATCGCGGCCAGATCGGGCTGGAAGAGGAGAACGAGAACGGCTGGAGTTCCGGCGACCGCCACGCGCTCACCGGCTGGCTCAGCTATGCGATCACCTCCGCGCTGTCGGGTTCGGCGCGGCTCGAAGCCAGCACGCAAGGTGAGGTCGAAGGTATGGACCCGTTGATCCGCGGGCCCGCGCTTCACGCCAACCCGGACTTCTACGGCGGCCAGCAGATCGACGCGTTTCTGGGCGTCAATGCCAAGTTCGCGGTGCCGGGCTATGTGATGGGCCGGATCGGCGTCGAGGCCGGCACGCCGCTCTATCAGGACCTCAACGGCGTGCAGCTGGAGCGGGACTGGTCATTGCAGATGACGAGTTCGTTCCAATTCTAGTGTGACGACAGCAGGTCGCAGGGCGCTCGGCGCTTTGCGACCAATATCCCTGCGTATTGGTGCCCGAGCGGCCGCCACGAGTGGCTGTTGCAGGCTCATAAAGCGAGAGACGAGAGAGACACCATGACGAGACTTCTCACCGCCGCCGCCGTTCTCACCGTGGCGCTGACCGGCCTGCAGGGCGCGCGTGCCGAGGACTTCAAGGCCGGCAGCCTGGAGATCGCCGCTCCCTGGACCCGCGCCACCCCTCCAGGCGCCAAGGTCGCCGGCGGCTTCATGGCGATCACCAACAAGGGCACCGAGCCCGACCGCCTCGTCGGTGGCAGCCTGCCGCAGGCCGGCCGGTTCGAGGTGCACGAGATGGCCGTGACCGACGGCGTCATGAAGATGCGCGAACTCGACAAGGGCCTGGAGATCAAGCCAGGCGAGACGGTCACTCTGAAGCCGGGCGGCTATCACGTGATGTTCATCGAGCTCAAAGACCAGATCAAGGAAGGTGGCAAGCTCGCCGGCACGCTCAAGTTCGAGAAGGCCGGCGAGGTTGCCGTCACCTACGAGATCGCCCCGATCGGTGCGGGTAAGCCCGCGATGGATCACAGCGGCCACGGCGCCGGCTCGGGCTCTGCCGTCCAGCGGTGAACGTGCCCTAGCTAGGGCGAGCTGTGCGCAGTCAAGTGAAGACGAAGGGGCCTTGCCCCCTCGACCCCCACCAAGGGCTTAGCCCTTGGAACCATCACTGGGAGTTTGGGCAGGTCCGTCGCCCAGAGGCAGGCAAACAGGCTTCGCCTGCGCGGGGTCCGGGGCGGCGTGAGCCCCGGCACTTCACTTCGGCAAACGATAGACAGTCAGGCAAGATTGGGATCGCATCAACATGGCCGCGCCGAAAACGACCCTTCAAACCATCCGGCTCGCACTCTGGGTGGCCGTCGGCTTGGCTGTTCTGGCCGGCGGGCTGATCCTGTCGGGTGAACTCGCCAGGACCGGGACAAACCTGCCGGGCGCGGCCCGCATCGGCGGCCCGTTCGTGCTGACCAGCCACACCGGCGAGAAGTTCTCGAGCGAGAGGCTCGCCGGCAAGCCGTACATGATCTTCTTCGGGTTCACGCACTGCCCGGACATCTGCCCGACGACGCTGTTCGAGGTGTCGAAGCACCTGGAAGCGCTGGGCAAAGAGGCCGATAAGCTCAACGTGCTGTTCGTCTCGGTCGATCCCGAGCGCGATACGACGGACCTGCTGGGGCGCTATCTGTCGGCCTTCGACAAGCGCATCGTCGGGCTGACCGGAACGCCGGCCGAGATCGCCGCCGTCGCCAAGGCCTATCGCGCCATCTACGAGAAGGTGGCGACCAGCAGCGGCGACTACACGATGAACCACACCGCGACCGTCTATCTGTTCGACGCGACGGGTAAGCTCAAGTCGACGTTGACCTGGCAGGAGCCGGAAGACACGCGGATGGCCAAGTTGAAGAAGCTGGTGGCGGGCTGAGCGGCGACACGCGCGGCGCGTTCAAATACAACGGCCGCCGTCGACCTCGATGGCGACGCCGGTGACGAATTCGCAGGCCGGCTCGGCCAGGAATACGGCGGCATTCGCAATATCGGAGGGGCGCGACATGCGGCCCAGGGGGATCGTCGCCAGGAAGCGGGCGCGGTTCTCGGGCGTATCGGGCACGCCCATGAAGGCTTCCAGCATGCCGGTCTCGCCGATGACCGGATTGATCGCGTTGACGCGGATCTTCTTGGGCGCCAGCTCGGCGGCCAGCGATTTCGTCAGCGTGATCGCCGCCCCCTTGGAGCCGTTGTACCAGGTCAGCCCCGGGCGCGGCCTGAGACCGGCTGTCGAGGCGACGTTGACGATAGAGCCGCCGCCGTGGGCCTCGAACACCGGGACGACGGCCAGCGTCGTCAGGTAGAGCGCCTTGACGTTCACGGCATAGATGCGGTCGAACTCGTCTTCCGTGACCTCCAGTGCGGGCTTGTTGCGGTGGGTCGTGCCGGCATTGTTGACCAAGATGTCCAGGCGGCCGAAGTGGCTGACGGCAGCCGCGATCATGGCGGCGACATCGGCCTTGATCGTGACGTCGGTGCGGAGCGCCCGCGCGCTATCGCCGAGACCG
>JBGSQO010000408.1:0-2659 GCA_041738055.1 Filomicrobium sp. | reverse complement strand
CCAGTCGAGCACGACGTCGACCTGGACGTTCTCGCGCAAGGCATGCAGCACCGCGGCATGGTGTTCCTCGGCGAGCCCGAGTCGGGACAGCGCGTCGCTCGCCTCTGGGCGTTCGGTCCAGCGCCCGAGCTGGCGGTCGAGGTAGACCTTGAGCGCCTCCCGGTCATGGATGGGATCGCGCCCGATGTGGAGCGGCACGTTCTCGAACACGCGCTCGTCGAAGGCCATGAGCCGGCGCAGGTATTTGCTGACCTCGATGGCCGGGTCGGCAATGCCGTCGTCGACCGAGGCGTCCAGCCGCTCCTGCACGGTTGCCGCCAGGATGGCGATCGCTTCCCGGTGCCGGCTGCCACCGTCGTCGGCAATCGGCAGGGCGTGCTCGATGCGGCGGTTCATGTCGTCGATCAAGACCTTGAATCGCTCCCGGAGATGGGTCTCGGTCTGGCTGGCGGCGAGGCGGGCGGTGAGTGCGGTCAGCAGGTGAGAGACGCCGCCATCGGGATGCTGCATGGCCGCCTCCAGAGAGGCATCGGCATCGCCCGGGCGGAAATGGCGGCGGATCCAGCTCTTCTGCCGCAGCGCATCGAGCACGCGGGTCCGCTCTGGAGCCGCAAGCTGGATGCGCCCATCGAAATACTGTGGGTAGGTCGTCGCGAGCATGTCGCACACGTTGGGATTGGCGATCGGCCCCAGCTGATCGACCATCTTTTCGATGCCCATCAAATCCTGATCGAGACCGGCCGCGTGCAGCGACTGGAAGAGCTGGGCCATGAACGTCATGCCGAGCACGACGGGCACCGGTGGACGCTGCTCGCGCGAGGGATCATAGGACCGGTCGATCTCGCGCCAGATGGCCCGCGTTCCGGCGATCAGCTGCTCGGTCTTGGGGATCTGTCGCATGACGCGGGCGAGCAGCAACAAGAGGTCGACGCGCAACTCGTGCGCATAGCGGTTGATGATGGTGAAGGTCTTGCCGCGCTTCAGGACCCGGGTGAGCAGCTGGCTGGCATCCAGCCGCGGCGACTCGAGGTCGACGAGCGTGCTCGCCTCGCCGCGCTCGAAGTTGGACACCCCCGGCACATCGAGCACGTTGGCCCGCTCGAAGAACTGGGCAACGACGGGCGAGCGGCCGCGCAGGTAGTCGGCCGACAGCGGCATGCCGAGTTCCCAGACCAGCGCCTGAAACAGACCGAATTCATTGGGATCGCCGGTGAACAGGCGCTGGCCGGCGGGATCGCCGACCCCGATCGCGACGCGGTCGCCGAGGTCGCGCACCGTGATGGAGGCCAGTTGCCGCCGTCTCTCCTCGGCTTTGCCCGGCTCGCTGCCGGCGCTCGTGGCGACCATCGAGGTATAACTGTCGATGTCGACCAGCATGGCGGCAAAGGCCAGCGAGCACGTCACCGGCTTGCCGCCGAAACGCCTGTCGAGGTCAGCGGCATACGCGATGAGGCTTTCGAACAGCCGGTTGAGCGCCGGCTGCGCATCCCACAGCAGGTCATAGGCAAAGGCTGTCGCCTCGCTCGGGCGGGCAACGAGCGCAGGGGCGGCGAAAATCGCGCGGACGAGTTCGCTGTTCCAGATGTTGTTGAAGCTGAGATTGCGCCAGCGCGCCGATCCATCCTCGATCAGTCGGCCGGCGGCGCCGACGACGTCGACCAGAAACTCGACCGCCTGGCGCTCGGCCTCCTCCATCCGCTCGCCACCACCGTAGCGGGCGAGCATGGCTCGGACCTCGTCCTCGTTCAGGAAGCGCTCGGAGCGCTGCGGGGTCTCCAGCTTGCATTCCCAGAGATAGCCGGCGGCGATCGCCTGCATCACCTGGGCACGCGACAGGAAGGTGATGGTCACCGGGTGTATGGGATCGCGCACCTGATCGACCATGACGAAATTGGTCACGCAGCCCGAAGCGTCCGAGTTGAGGTGATAGGGGTTGTAGGCCCCAATATGGGGGGCATTGACATCGCGCTGGAAGCGGAACGGCGCTCCGTTCGGCCAGTTCAGCGCCGAGCCGGGACCCGCCGCGTCGTCGAGGAAGTGCGACAGCATGGTCGATTTGCCGGCCTGGGACGGCCCCCAGATGGCGACGGTCCGGCGGCCCGTGGCGGACCGCGCGGCCAGGGCTCGGCCGGTATCGCGGTGCTTATAGATGTCGATGATCCAATCCGGCGACAGCCGGAAGGTCGGCTCGCGGCGGCGGCCGTCCTGCCAATACCAGTCGACGAGCGCGTCGATCAGCGCGTTGCGTTGCGCGATGCTCATTATCGTGTCCCTTCTGGCCCGGCGGGTTTCTCGCCTCCGGGTCCGGTCTCGGTCAACGTGCCTTGCAAGTTGCGTCCCAGCCAGCGTCTCGTCTTGCTGCCGTCGGGCAGTGTCATGTCGACCCGATAGCCACGGTCGCGCACGGGAAGTGTGACGGTGACGCTTTCCCCGGTGAACGGCCGCTTGATGCCCTCGATCTGCCAGCTGGTTTTCGACAGGTCGCTGCCGGACCCACGCACGCTGATTTCGTAGCGGATCTGGTCGCGGTCCCGGTCGCTCGAGCCGGGCACCGGCGTGGACTTGTCCAGTTGCACCTTGACCTGACGGGCAAGCGACGGCGGCGGCGGCGCTTGGGGACTCGGCCGATTGCCTGGCGGAGCCCGCGACGGGTCATTGG
>JBGSQO010000506.1:0-6481 GCA_041738055.1 Filomicrobium sp. | reverse complement strand
GATATAGCCGCTGTCGTCGGCAGCCATCTGGGCATCTGAGGCAAGCCAGTCGCGCCCGCGGGCGTGAGCCGACCGGCCCATCCAGCGAGGCCTTTGCGATCAGCAGCTTGCGGGCTAGCGCCGGGGCGGGTTCACCATGAGCTGTGCCTGTCTGGCAGCCCTGACGCAAAACTGCTATTTTCAAGCATTCGAATTTCCTGATATCGTCCTTCCAGGCCTGTAGGCGCGCCGCGCGCGTCCCCATGGTCGATCGCCATATGGTCTCATGCCAGATGGCCGGCGCGGATCGATGTCGCCGCAAACACGGCTGATGAGCCGTAGATAAAACGAGCAAGGGGAGGACAGGTTATGTCGGATACGAATGCAAAGCGGATGTCGCTGATCGTCACCAAGGGCACGCTCGATTGGGCCTACCCGCCGTTCATCCTGGCCACCACGGCTGCGGCGATGGGCGTGCAGGTCTCGATGTTCTTCACGTTCTACGGGCTGGCACTGCTCAAGAAGGACCTCGACCTCGAGATCTCGCCGCTCGGCAAGCCCGACATGGCGATGCCGATGATGGGCATGCACGTGAAGATGCCGAACATCGTCGCTATGCTGCCCGGCGTGAACGCTGCGTCCACCATGATGATGAAGAACCTCATCGCCAAGAAGGGCGTCGCCTCCATCCCGCAGCTGCGCGAGGCCGCCGTCGAGTCGGACATCGAAATGATCGCCTGCCAGATGACGCTCGACCTGTTCGAGTACAAGCAGTCCGACATCATTCCAGGCGTGAAGTTCGCCGGTGCGGCCACCTACATGGAGAACGCGCTGAAGTCGGATATCAATCTCTATATCTGACGCGGTTTGCGCAAGAGACGCGGGTCCTACCGACCGGCGAGATCGTTCGAGCGGATAACTCCGGCCGGTGCATGGCAACGTGCGCTGGCCGGTGCCGTTTTCGGACCATCCGGCGGCAGGCGCGATATCCTGACTGCGAGAGTCACAATTAGGAGAACTAACGGGTTTTGCCAATTTACCACGTGCCGTGTCAGGGAAGACACAGAATAGTCGCATAGCGTGCCGGTTCGATGGGAACGGGTTGCACTATAGGTCGCGTCCTGCGCTACATATAGTTGCTCGTGAATATAAGCATAAAGGCGGGTAGCGCGGCGGCTGGCAGGAGCCAGGGTCATGGGGCCGGCGCCAAGCGTAACGGGAAACTCAGGGGGTCCTTATGAAATCGGCAGGTCTGTCAATTGCAGTCGTCACCGCAGCGGCCGTCGCCGCCGGGACACTGCCCGCTGCTGCAACCGACGGTTACTTCCAGAATGGCTATGGCGCGCGCCAAAAGGCGCTGGCCGGTGCCGGTGTGGCCGACGGCAAGGATGCTACCACGTCGTCGCTCAATCCCGCCGGTCTCGTCCATGTCGAGGATCAGCTCGGCATCTCCGTCTCGGTGTTCAGCCCGCGCCGGTCGTTCGAGGCGACGGGGTCGCTCCTTCTCCCCGAGGGTGAGACCGAGAGTGGCTCGGACTACTTCGCGGTCCCCAACCTCGCCTACTCGATGCGCACGCCCGGTGTCGGTCTGGTCGACGTCATCGGCTTCACCGTCTATGGTAATGGGGGCATGAACACCGATTACAAGGACGGTGCCAACGCCAAGTGCGGCAATCCCGCGCTCCCCTTCTTCGGCCTCAATCCGCCGACGGGCACTGGCCCGCTCTGCGACGGCGAGGTCGGCGTCAACCTGCAGCAGATGCTCATCTCGGTCGCGTTCGCCAAGCAGATCATGCCGGGCCTCTCGGTCGGCGTCGCGCCGGTGCTCGTGCAGCAGAAGATCGAAGTGGAAGGGCTCGACCTGTTCGCCGGTCTGTCCAACACGGGTGCAGCTTCCGGCAACGGCAACAACTCGGCGTGGGGTGGCGGCCTGCGTTACGGCGTCGAGTGGGCGCCCATGTCGAACGTGCGACTTGGCGTCGCCGGCAACACGCGGCTGTGGACCGAGCCCTTCAGCGAGTACAAGGGCCTCTTCGCCGAGGGCGGCGACTTCGACATCCCAGCGAGCATCCAGGCTGGTATCGCCGTCGATGTCACGCCGCAGCTGACCCTTATGCTGGATTACAAGCACATCTGGTACGGCGACGTGGACTCGGTCGCCAATTCACAGGCGGGCTTGCTGACGTGCTTCGGTCAGGGCGGCGTCCGCTTTGGACCCAACCCGAACTGTTTGGGCGGTGCCAATGGTCCTGGTTTCGGCTGGGAAGACATCGACGTGATCAAGGTTGGTGCGGAATACCGCGCGACCGAGCAGTTGACGCTGCGCGCCGGCTACTCCTGGACCCAGGGTCCGATCACCGAAGAGAACGTGTTCTTCAACTTGCTCGCTCCGGCGACCGTCACCCATCACATTACGGGTGGCTTGAAGTACGACATTAACCAGAACTACTCGGTCGAGCTGGCGGGTATGTACGCCCCGAATCAGTCGATCGAGGGTGTGGATCCGCTCGCCGAGGCATTCGGTGCACCGAGCAAGATCGAGATCGAGATGTATCAGTTCGAGGTGACCGGTGGCCTGATCTACCGTTGGGGTGCACCGGCCGCGCCGCTGAAGTAAGCCGGCGGTGTGAGGGGGCTTGCTCGATTGCTGGTCCACACGATATGGGGGAGGAAGGGCGGAGATGCTTCGAGCATCCCGCCCTTTCTTTTTTGGCTAGCTTGAAGGGTTTGCAGAGAAGTGCGGTGGCTGCGCGTCGTACTTGTTTGCGCCTTCCGACACTCGTTCCAAGAGCCGGCCGGAAGCCGCAGCTCCGGACGCCGCGCGTGGGATCACCCCGTTTGCCCTCGTCTGGGCGACGGGCGTGCCCTGAACTCCCAGTAATGGTTCCAAGGGCTTAGCCCTTGGTGGGGGTCGAGGGGGCAAAGCCCCCCGTCTTCACTTTCTGATGGCTCTGCGTGAAACCTGCTCAGCAGCAGCCAGCGGTCGAGGTCCCGCGCGCACCCTCTGGGCGGGTCGTGTCGCCCGACAGCGGATTGTTCGTCCCGCAGCCCGGGAAGATGCCGAAGTGGCTGGAGAAATCGCCGATGAACTGGAAGTACGGCTGGAACCGCGACTGCGCGAGCATGTGCCAAGTGTTACCGCATACCGGGAAGATGCGCCCCTTCTCGATATAGTGGTGCCCGTCGAGGGTGAAGGCGGTCTCGTGGCCGGGGATTCCGCCCGTGTAGATCACGGCCTGTCCGTAGTCCTCGCAGGCCGGCTCCAGGTCGGCGATGTTGAACAGACGGTAGGTCGCCGAATAGAACCGGGCTTCCCCGAGCTTCTGACGTAGCCCCGCATCCTCGACGTCGAGCGGGCGCGATGTCACGAGACGTGGATCGCCGAAGCCCGCGCCCTTGGCCAGCGCGAGGAAGTCGTTCCAATACAGCGCGCCCCCGAGACACTCGCCCAGCAGGACGGGATCGGTCTTGACGTCATCGGGCAGCCGGCGGTCGGCATAGACGTCGGCGAAGTACAGTTCCCCGCCCGGCTTCAGGAGCGAGCGGGCGCCGCGCAGAACGGCGGCCTTGTCGGGCGACAGGTTGATGACGCAGTTGGAGACGACGATGTCGAAGCTCGCCGGCTCGAGTCCCAGTTGATCGAGGCTCTCGATGTAGCCGTCGACGAAAGCGACGTTGCTCTTGGCATAGCCGAAGCGCTGGCGGTGCCAGTCGAGATGGGCGCGCGCCGTCCCGATCTGCTCGGCCGTCATGTCGACGCCCGTGACGTGCCCGCTCTCGCCGACGAGTTGGGCCAGCACATAGACGTCGCGGCCGGCCCCGCAGCCGAGGTCCAGAATCCGCGCGCCTTTGAGAGCCTCCGGCAGCACGAGCCCGCAACCGTAGTACTTGGCCTTGACCTCGTCGTGGACGTTGGTGAGGGCCTTGCGCAGGTAGTCCGGCATGTCACCGGGCGTGCAGCAGGCCGACGTCTTGAGGTCGGCGGTCGAGGCCAGCACCTGACCGTAGTAGGTGCGCACGGATTCGATGATCATCAGGAGGCAGCTCCGTCGGCGGTTGTTTGGGTTCGTCAGAGCTATGATTAGACCGCGCCCGCCGACAATTCAAAGCTGCGTGACGTGGCCGTGAGAAGCGCATGGAGGCCCATCCGATCACCCATGCCGGGGCTTGATCTCGTAGATCTCCATGATCTTGCAGCCGCGGTGGGGGCCGTCGACGACGAATTTCCACTGGCCTTCCGTGAAGGTATCGCAAATCTTGACGCCCTTGACGAGGATCCAGTGGCCCTCCTTGCCGCGATGGATGGCCAGCAGATAATGGCGCCAGGCGTTGCGTGGCTTCTGCATCCATTGCCACAGCGTTGGGCGCGCCTTCTTCTCCAGCGGCCAGAAATTGGCGACCATCGTCATCTCGTAGCCGAGCGCGGAGGCGGCGGCCGCCACTTCCATCGCTCCCGTGCCGACGATCTTGGCATCGGGCGCCACGCGGCGGAAGCGGTTCACTTCCTCCTCCACGCGGCTGATCGGATAGCCGGTCAGTGCCGCCAGGATGTAGGGTCCGCAGAAGGCGGTGCGGCCGGTATCGTTCTTGACGGGCTGCAGCGAGGCTGTCGTGCGGCCGGAGGAAGTGGAGCTCATGATGGGGCACCTGACGCGCCGGAAGCCCGGGCGGTACGGCGGAAACAGGATGGACGGCCTTGAAACATTCACGGAGTGTTGCGAGGTGTTGGTTAACGATCAGTTAAGGCCCTCGCCTCGTCAGGAAAAGGCTTGTCCGGAGAAATAGGCTTATGAACGTTTCGTTCCTGCAGGAGCTGTTGAACACCGTGGCAGAGCAGGGCCGCGCGCTGCTACCCAAGGCGCTGTTCGGCGAGGAGCCCGAGCGCGGCATGCAGGTGCTGGTCGACGCGCTGGTCTCCGGTCGCGGCGAGGCTTCGGGGGTGGCCATTGCCCGCCAGATCCTCAATCACTATCGTCTGCTGGCGCCCGAAGAACGTCGCGCCTTTTTCCGCTATCTCGCCGCGCGCCTCAAGCCCGACCCCGAGATCGTGGCGGAGGCGGCCGAGACCTATATGGCCGAGCCCGGCGAGACGAGCCTGAGAAAGCTGCAGAAGGCGGTGGAGAGCCCGCGACACGAATTCTTCCGTCGCCTCAACCTCGCCCCGGGAGCGACGGCCGAGATCGTCGGCATGCGGCGTGATCTGCTCCGGATGCAGCACGACGATCCCGGTCTCGTTGCCGTCGACGCCGACTTGCGCCACCTGTTCGCCTCCTGGTTCAATCGCGGCTTCCTGGTGCTGCGGCGGATCGACTGGCAGACGCCGGCGGCGATCCTGGAAAAGATCATCGAGTACGAGGCCGTGCACGAGATCGACGGCTGGGAGGACTTGCGCCGCCGCCTCGATCCCCTCGACCGGCGCTGCTTTGCCTTCTTCCATCCCTCGCTCATCGACGAGCCGCTGATTTTCGTGGAAGTGGCGCTGACCCACGAGATGCCGCACGCCATCGAGCCGGTGCTCTCGGAGGCGCGCAAGTCCGGGCCATCGCCCGACCCGACGACGGCCGTGTTCTATTCGATCTCCAACTGCCAGGAGGGCTTGAAGGGCATTTCGTTCGGCAACTTCCTGATCAAGCAGGTCGTCGAGGAACTGGCCCGCGAGGTGCCGAGCCTGAAGACGTTCGTGACGCTGTCGCCGGTGCCGACCTTCGCCCGTTGGCTCGACCGCATCCGCGCCGACGACAGCGAGGCGATCCTGCTGCCCGCCGACCGCGAGGCGCTGAAGGCTCTGCGCAATCCCGAGTGGCACGAACGCGCCGAGATCAGCGAGCCGTTGAAGGCGGCCTTGATGCCGCTGGCAGCCCATTATTTCATGCGCGCGCGCTCGCCCGACAATCGCCCGGTCGACCCCGTCGCGCGCTTCCATCTCGGCAATGGCGCGCGGCTGGAGAGCATCAACTGGCAGGGCGACCTGTCGGAGAAGGGCCTGCGCGAGGCGCACGGGCTGATGGTCAACTACCGCTATGAGGTGAAGGACATCGAGAAAAACCACGAGGCCTATGCCAACGACGGGCAGGTGATCGTCTCGCGGGCGGTCAAGGGCCTGCTGCGCGCGACCCCGAAGGCAAAGCCGCTCGCGGAGACGACGGGAGCCGTGCTCATGCTGCCGGGCGTCACGGCCCGCAAGAGCGCGGAAGATGGGGCGGATCCGGAGCCGAAGTCCGAGGGGAAGGGTGCTGGCAAGGCCGAGGGGAAGTCTGCGGGAAAGAAAGCGGAAGGCTGACGGCTGGGCGTGCACGGCCCGTCGTTATGGCCTTGTCACCGCCGGGGCGGCATGCACTATGAGCCGCGAAACGTCCGCAAGGCGTCCGCACAGGGGCGAGCCGGGAGAGAGCGGGCCGATTGATTGAAGGTGGAGTGGCAAGCCCATGCGCTATGATGATCAGGACCGCAGCAGCTCGAATGTCGAGGACCGGCGCGGCCAGCGCGGCGGCTTCCGCATGCC
>JBGSQO010000328.1:0-2947 GCA_041738055.1 Filomicrobium sp. | reverse complement strand
GGCAACGAGGCCGCGACCGACTGCGAGCGTGCGCGCGGTGCGCAGGATGCCGTCACGGATGACGCCCGTCGAGACCGTCGCGCCGGCCATGATCGGCGGCAGGCCTGCGCTATCCTTGAAGGCCTCGATCTTGGTCGCCGTCAGGTCGTAGCCCGCAAACCCTTGAACATATTTGGCGATATCCTCCGTCGAGATGCCCAGCGTGAGGATCGGCTCGTTGTGGCGAACCAGGGTCGCGCCGACGATGCGGGCCTGGTGTGAGATCGCCACCAGGATATCGATGGGCCGGCCCGAGTAGCCGACCGAACCGGCGATCTCCCAAGTCGACGCGATGAAGCCGACAGGCCCCGCCGGCCCGGTTACGAGCCAAGCTGGCGGGGTCGTCTCCGACCGCTCGACCCTGATCTCTCCCGAGGCAAGGGAGAACAGGCGGGCAGCCGTTGCGGTGTTCGGCGCGGAGGGTTGGATTGCGCTGAACGCAATCTCTCCGGTTCCGGCCGCATGAGCGCTGGGGAGAGCGCCCAAGGCAGTGCCAACCGCAAGGACGATAGCGGCGAGCCCCGAGAGGAAGGGCGAGACGACGGGCCACGGGCTCGTCGATGGCCTGGGAACCAAGGGGGGGGAGATCCAGGACAATTGCCGCTCCTCGCTGATGACGCGGATCAATCTGCCAGGGCTAAACGGAGGAGCCTTCACAAAAGTCAAAGAGCGATTGCCAAAGTTGTTTCAGCCTGAGATCGCCCCATCAGCACGGAGGAGTCGACTTATGATCAGGCACTCTCGCAGAGGCATTGGAAAAACGGCGCTGCTCGGCAGCGTGGCGCTTCCCGTGCTGCTCGCCTTCACACCTGCATTCGCCAAGGACAAGCCGAAGCCGCATGGCGATACGCCCGCGGCATCCTACGAGCCGAGCATGACCACGCTTGGCCAGATGAAGGTCGAGATCCCAGGCCGCAAGCCGGACGATCCGGTCATCACGGCGGAGGAATTCAACACCGCCAAGCAGATCTACTTCGAGCGCTGCGCCGGCTGCCACGGCGTTCTGCGCAAGGGCGCCACCGGCAAGCCGCTGACGACCGACATCACGCGCAAAAACGGCTACCAGTACCTGAAGGACTTCATCACCTACGGCTCGCCGGCCGGCATGCCCAACTGGGGCACCTCGGGCGAACTGACGGAAGCCCAGGTCGACCTGATGGCGCGCTACATCCTGACCGAGCCGCCGCAGCCGCCCGAGTTCGGCATGGAGGAGATGCGCAAGACGTGGAAGGTTCTGGTTCCCGTCTCCGAGCGTCCGACCAAGCCCGAGAATAACTTGGAGCGCGATAACCTGTTCTCGGTGACGCTGCGCGACAGCGGCCAGATTGCGCTTATCGACGGCGCGTCCAAGAAGATCGTCAAGATCATCGATACCGGCTACGCTGTCCACATCTCGCGCATCTCGGCATCCGGCCGCTACCTGTTCGTGATCGGCCGCGACGCCAAGATCAACATGATCGACCTGTGGATGAAGGATCCCTCCACTGTCGCCGAGATCAAGGTCGGCGCCGAGGCCCGTTCGATCGAGACCTCCAAGTACAAGGGCTACGAGGACAAGTACGCGATCGCCGGGTCCTACTGGCCACCGCAGTACGTGATCATGAACGGCGACACGCTGGAGCCGCTGAAGGTCGTCTCCACGCGCGGCATGGTCTACGACACGCAGGAGTTCCACCCCGAGCCGCGCGTCGCCTCGATCCTCGCCTCGCATTACAAGCCGGAGTTCATCGTCAACGTGAAGGAGACGGGCAAGATCCTGCTCGTCGATTATTCCGACATCAAGAACCTGAAGACAGTCGAGATCGAGGCCGAGCGCTTCCTGCATGACGGCGGCTTCGATTCGACCAAGCGCTACTTCCTGGTCGCGGCCAACGCCCGCGGCAAGGTCGCGGTGATTGACACCAAGGAGAGCAAGCTCACCGCGCTCGTCACGACCGGCGGACAGACGCCGCATCCCGGCCGCGGCGCCAACTTCACGCACCCGACACACGGGCCGGTGTGGGTAACGTCCCACCTTGGCGACGAGACCGTGGCTCTCATCGGCACCGACCCTGTTGGCCATCCCGACAAAGCCTGGAAGGTCGTCCAAACCCTCAAGGCTCTCGGCGGCGGCTCGCTGTTCGTCAAGTCGCATCCCAAGTCGAACCACCTCTACGTCGATGCGCCCCTGAACCCCGAGGCCGAGGTCTCCGCCTCCGTCGCCGTGTTCAAAATCGACCAGCTCGGCCAGGAGAAGCCGAAGTACGTTGAGCTGCCGATCGGCCAGTGGGCGCAGATCCCCGAGGGCCAGCCGCGCGTCGTGCAAGGAGAATACAACGAGGCCGGCGACGAGGTCTGGTTCTCGGTGTGGAACGCCAAGGACAAGGTGTCGGCCATCGTCGTCGTCGACGACAAGACCTTGAAGCTGAAGTCCGTGATCAAGGACCCCAAGCTGATCACGCCGACCGGCAAGTTCAACGTCTTCAACACGCGCAACGACGTCTACTGAGGCTGTAGCGCCGCTGAGCGGGGCGGCGTCATTCGCCGCCCTGACAACTCTCAAACCTTGCCGAACCAGCCGAGGGCGCTCAGATGAAAATGCCAGGTCGCGTCTATCTCGTCGGAGCCGGTCCCGGCGATCCGGAACTGTTGACTCTCAAGGCTGCCCGGCTGATCGCGGAGGCCGAAGTCGTCGTCTACGACCGGCTGGTCTCGCCGGGCATCCTCGCAATGGTCGGGGCGCGCGCGAAGCTCATTTCCGTCGGCAAAGAGGCCGGCCACCATCCCGTGCCACAGGGCGAGATCAACCGCATCCTGATCCGCGAAGCCTGCGCGGGCTGCACCGTCGTCCGCCTCAAGGGTGGCGATCCGTTCGTTTTCGGTCGCGGCTCGGAGGAGGCACTGGCGCTGCGGGCCGCTGGCATCCGCT
>JBGSQO010000327.1:0-1892 GCA_041738055.1 Filomicrobium sp. | reverse complement strand
GGGGGCGGCGGCCACGACGGTGACGGGCAGCGGCGCGAGCTTAAGGGCGGTGAACAGGCCTGCGAGCCCGGCGCCGACGATGACGATGTCACCCGGCCCCAGCGCGCCCTTGGCGGCCGAAAAGCTGCGGCTGGAAAACGTGAACCTTGGCGTGGTGCTCATGTTACGTCCTACCGGTGGACTTATGGAGCCAAGTGAAGTGCGGGGGCTTTGCCCCACGACCCCACCAAGGGCTTAGCCCGTGGAACCATCACTTGGAGAAAACAGGCTAAGCCTGCGCGGGGTTCGGGGGCGCGCAGCCCCCGAACTTCACTTCAGGTTCACCATGCGCTCGACGGCCTGCCGGGCCTTGGCGGCGACGACGGGATCGACGTGGACCTCGTGCTTCATCTCGACGAGGGCATCGAGGATCGCCTCCAGGCTGATCCGCTTCATGTGCGGGCACAGATTGCAGGGGCGGATGAACTCCACGTCGGGGACTTCGACGGCCACGTTGGAGGCCATCGAGCACTCGGTGACCAGGATCACCTTCTTGGGCCGGTTGTCCTTGACGTAGCCGATCATCGCCGCCGTCGAGCCGGTGAAGTCGGCAGCCTGGATTACGTCCGGCGGGCACTCCGGATGCGCGATGATCTTGACGCTCGGGTCATTGCCCTTCAGCTCCAGCAACTCCTCCGCCGTGAAGCGCTCGTGGACCTCGCAGCGGCCCTTCCAGGCGATAATCTCGACCTTGGTCTTGGTCTGCACGTACTTGGCCAGATACTCGTCAGGGATCAGGATGACGCGCGGCACGCCCAGGCTTTCGACCACCTGCACGGCGTTTGAGGACGTGCACGTGATGTCGCTGGCCGCCTTCACCTCGGCGGAGGTGTTGACGTAGGTGACGACCGGCACGCCGGGGTAGGCCGCGCGCAGGGCTGCGACGTCGTCGGCCGTGATGGACGCCGCCAGCGAGCAGCCGGCCCGCATGTCGGGGATCAGCACGATCTTGTCCGGGTTCATCAGCTTGCTGGTCTCGGCCATGAAGTGGACGCCGGCCTGGACGATCACGTCGGCGTCGACCTTGGCGGCCTCGCGGGCCAGCTGCAGGCTGTCGCCGCGGAAGTCGCCGACGCAATGGAAGATCTCCGGCGTCATGTAGTTGTGCGCCAGGATCACCGCGTTGCGGGTCTTCTTCAACTCGTTGATCGCCTTGATGAGGGGCGCGTAGTACGGCCACTCCATCGGCGTGATGACGTGGCGCACCTTCTCGTACATCGGCGCCATTTCGGCCGCGAGTTCGGGCGTCCACTTGATGTCGGGACGGGGAACCGGCGCGTAGCGGCCGGCTGCAGCAGCCGGCACGGCGGGCGTCAGAAAGGCGTCGGCCTTGGCGGAAACCTCGAAAGTGTCCATCTCGTCCTCCGATCCCCGCACCTGGGTCTCAAGTGCGATTGTGTCTCGATCCGTCGTGACCGCCCTTGCCTCGGAGCCTGAAAGGCTACCTCTTGCTCGCTGCGGACTAACTATGCTCATTTTGAGCATAGTTAGTCCGTAAGAACGTCCCGGCGGTCTGCCGGGCTGGCGTGAGCGACTGCGACGACTGTTAGTTATGCTCTGTTCGAGCATTCATGTTGCTTAACATAGGGTACTTCCCCGGGGATTTCCAGTGCTTTTCATAGAAGTGACATGAGGAGACTCGCCGTCGCGGGCGAGTGGGCGCACATGCCATACCGGTTTTCTCGCCCTGGCCCGCCGTTTGCTTCGGCCACCTCATACCGTCCCGCCAATGTTTCGACACAGGGTCTGGTCGGTTGGCGGGACGGTATTGTTTCTTGTTTGCGCCTTCCGACACTCGTTCCGAGAGCCGGCCGGAAGGCGCGGTCTACCGAGAGGTGTGTCACAACTTATGC
>JBGSQO010000320.1:0-1989 GCA_041738055.1 Filomicrobium sp. | reverse complement strand
GGCGCCGTGCTCGTCGTCCGGCTGTTCACCCGCATGGCCCGCCGGCGCGAGGCGGGCGAGACCGGCCCGCGCTATGGCATCGCAACCCTCGGGGCGATCGGCGGACTGGGCGTCGGCGCGCTGTTCGAGGCCGTGTAGCGATCTACTCGTCCGCACCCAAGCCCCTGATCAATTTATCCTTTCCGCGTTTTCACTTGCTCTGCGGCGACATTGCCGCTTGTATGATTTCCTGTCAAAGCCGTCTCCGCGGGTTCGGAGTCATTCGCGTGGCCCTGGAAACACACGTTCCAGTGCGTTTGGATAAGGAAAGGCGGAGGTCTCAGTATCGCCCGGATCGCTGCCGAAGGTATGTGGTGGCGTGAGGCCGACCCGCAGGCCGGACGGGCCGGGGCTTCGGGCGGCAGGCGAAGAGCGCGGCAGCGGCGAGGAGGCGGCTAATGAACGGATCTGACGTGTCGGGCTCCCCAGGGGGCATGCCGCAGATCGCCCAGGCTGTCGCCCAGGGACTTGAATGGCTCGGCCGCGCGCTGGAGCCGGTCGGCCAATGGCTCGTCGTCAACTGGCCGGTCTTGTCGCTGATGCTCGCCGTCTACCTCGGCGTGATCGCCACCCGCTCGTTCTGGGCGAAAGTCTGGCGGGTGCTCCAGGATATCCTGTTCACCAACTGGCAGCTGGCTCTGCTCGGCACGACGGGTTTCGTCCTGTCGCTGGCCTCCGGCTGGACCACCTGGGACGGCATGCGCAACTTCACCGGCGAGCCGATCCTGTCGTTCATGGTCACATTCGGCATCCAGGGCTTGATGCTGATCGTCGCCTGGTTGATCGGCGAGTCGTTTGCGACCGGCATGAACCGGCGCTCCGGCAATGGAGCGCACGGCAGAGGTATGAACTGGCAGCCCATAGCGGGGGCCGTCGTCGCGCTCGCCGTCATGACCGGCCTCATTTATGTCCTATTTGCCCGCGACCAGCTGCCGTTCTCCTCAGAGCAGATGCTGTTTGCCGGCGTGGCGCTCGCCATCGTCGCGCTCGTCGGCTTCCTGCAGGCCGATCTCCTGCAGCCCTATCTGCAATCGTCTCGCATCATCATCCGCAACGCCGTGCTGTGGGTCATGTTCCTGGCGTGCATGGCCACGTCGGTCTTCTTCTCCTTCGACAGCCTGTTCTCGTCGATCTTTCCCAAGGAAGAGCGGGCGCGGGCCGCCGAAATCCGGGCGATCAATCAAGTCGCTGCCGTGGTGGCCGATATCGGCGGTCTGGCAGAGACGCGCCGGCTGGAAGCCGCCGAGGGGCTGTTCCAGAAGGAGGTTTGGCGGGACTACGAGCATCAGCTCGACCTCGCCGCCGGTCTCGCCCGCAAGGCGCCCGCCTTGATCCGCGGTCAGCTGCAGAAGGAACTCGAGCAGCAGAAAGAGCGGGTCGCCGGCCTGGAGGAACAGCGCGCCAACGCCGAGGCGCAGCAGGCCGGGCTGCAGGTGAGAAAGCAGCAGCTCAACGAGGATCTGTCGCGGCTGTCGGGCGAGCGGCCGCAGGTCGCCTCCGCCACCATCGAGCAGCAGCAGGTCGTCGCCGAGATCATCCGGCGGCTGGATGAGCAGCGCACCAAGGTGCTGGCCGAGGAAAAGGGCGTCGAGGGCACAGGCAAGATCGGACGCGGCCAAGTCTGGCGGGCAGAGAAGGCCGCCGAAGAGAAGGTCCGTTCCGAGCTGCAGGTGGCCGAGGAGCGGCTGAAGGCGCCCAAGACGCGGGTTGCCGAGATCGACCGGCGCATTGCCTCGATCAAGGCGGAGTTGGCCCAGATCGACGGCGACCTCGCCAAGCTGAAGGGCGCGGCGGAAACGGCCCAGCAGATGATCGCGGTCGCCCAAGGTGGTACGCCGACCGAGACGGCCGAGCGCTTCGACCCGTCGGTGGGCGTGGCCGCACTCGATCGGGACCGGCAATCGTTCCGGCAGGAGCCGAAGCAGGAGACGCTGGCGGCCATCCAGACCC
>JBGSQO010000276.1:0-2531 GCA_041738055.1 Filomicrobium sp. | reverse complement strand
TGCCGTTGATGGTGCACTCGATCTGCCGCGCGCCGCCGGCGAGGCCTGCCAGCGAGTTGGCGACCGCGAGCCCCAAATCGTCGTGGCAATGGACCGAGAAGATCGCCTTGTCGGAGCCCGCCACGCCCTCGCGCACGGCGCGGAACATCTCGCGATACTCCTCCGGTGTTGCATAGCCGACGGTATCGGGCAGGTTGATGGTGGTCGCACCCGCCTTGATGGCCACATCCACGCAGCGGATCAGGTAGTCGATCGGCGTGCGCGTGGCATCCATCGCGCTCCACTCGACATCCTCGACGAGATTGCGGGCGCGCGTGACGGTCGCCGAGATGATCTCCAGCACCTCCTCCTCGCTCTTGCGCATCTGGTGGGCGAGATGGATGGGCGAGGTCGAAACGAAGGTGTGGATGCGCCCGCGCCGGGCTAGGCGGACGGCCTCGCCGGCGCGATCGATGTCCTTGTCGATGGCGCGCGCCAAGCCCGCAACTGTGGCGTTCTTGACCCGGGTTGCGATGGCCGAGACGGCCTCGAAGTCGCCTTCGGAGGCGATCGGGAAGCCCGCCTCGATGATGTCGACGCCCATCTCGTCGAGATACTCGGCGACCTCGAGCTTTTCCTCGAAGGTCATGGTGGCGCCGGGACACTGCTCGCCGTCGCGCAAGGTGGTGTCGAAGATGATGACGCGATCGGCCTCGCGCTGCGGTTTCGTGGTGGTCATGGATCGTCTCGCCGGTCTGTGCCCGCGGGCCAGATTGCCTCGCGCGGGCGGATTGATACGGAGCGTCGGGCCGCCCTACGGATTGTCCGGGCGTGTCCTTCCCCTGAGCCTGCCCGGGTCAGCGGGCGCTAGCGGGCTCAGGGGCCGCTAAGGAGCAGCAGCCCGGCAAGAGGCAGGCGCAGGCCGGCGACGTTACCCGCCAGTGGCGCGGCAGACGTGGGCAGGGTCATCGATGCAGAGGCCACGGGCCACATGAGCGTCATCGATCCACTTAGGCAGAGCGCAGGTTGGTTGACCTCGGTCAGAGATCGTCCTGTTCCGGAACTATCTTCTCAGCAGATAGCCGAACGGCCGGTTAACGCGCAAGAAGATTTCAGGCCGTGACAACGAGGGGCAAGCCCGCCCGTCTTCAGGTCTTCCTGCTCCCACCTCTCACGCATGCAGACCGGGTGCTTCGTGCCCGGTGCGCTCGACGTACTCGGTATAGCCGCCGCCGTAGGTGTGCAGGCCCTCGGGCGTCAACTCCAGCACGCGGTTGGACAGCGCGGCGAGGAAGTGGCGGTCGTGGCTGACGAACAGCATGGCGCCCTCGAATTTCGCCAACGCCGCGATCAGCATTTCCTTGGTCGCCATGTCGAGGTGGTTGGTCGGCTCGTCGAGCACGAGGAAGTTCGGCGGGTCGTAGAGCATCTGCGCCATCAAGAGGCGGGCCTTCTCGCCGCCCGACAGCACCCGGCACTTTTTCTCGACGTCGTCGCCGGAGAAGCCGAATGCGCCCGCGAGCGTGCGCAGCGAGCCCTGTCCGGCCTGCGGAAAGCGATCCTCCAGAGAGCCAAAAACTGTGCGGTCGCCCTCCAGCACATCCATAGCGTGCTGGGCGAAGTAGCCCATCTTGACGCTGGCCCCGATGGCCACTTTGCCGGTATCCGGATCGGCCGCGCCCGCGACCAGCTTGAGTAACGTCGACTTGCCGGCGCCGTTGACGCCCATCACGCACCAGCGCTCGCGCCGGCGCACCTGGAAGTCGAGGCTGTCGTAAATGGTCCGGCTGCCGTAGCGCTTGGACACGGCCTTCAGGGTCGCCACATCCTCTCCCGAGCGGGGCGCGGGGGCGAATTCGAACTCGACCGTCTGCCGGCGCTTGGGCGGCTCGACGCGCTCGATCTTCTCCAGGCTCTTGACGCGGCTCTGCACCTGAGCGGCATGGGAGGCGCGCGCCTTGAACCGCTCGATGAAGCGCAACTCCTTGGCGAGCATGGCCTGCTGGCGCTCGAACTGGGCCTGCTGCTGGGCCTCCGCCAGCGCCCGCTGCTGGAGGTAGAACTCGTAACCGCCGCCGTAGGTGGTCAGCTCACCGCCGTCGATCTCGACGATCTTGGTCACGATGCGGTCCATGAATTCGCGGTCGTGCGAGGTCATGAACAGGGCGCCCTCGTAGCCCTTCAGAAACGACTCGAGCCAGATCAGGCTTTCCAGATCGAGGTGGTTGGAAGGCTCGTCGAGCAGCATGGCATCGGGCCGCATGAGCAGGATGCGGGCGAGCGCCACGCGCATCTTCCAGCCGCCCGACAGCTTTCCCACGTCGGCGTCCATCATCTCCTGGGTGAAGCTGAGGCCCGCCAGCACCTCGCGCGCGCGGCCCTCCAGTGCGTAGCCGCCGAGCTGCTCGAACTGGCCCTGCACCTCGCCGTAGCGCTCGATCAGGGCCTCCATCTCGTCGAACCGGTCGGGATCGCCCATGGCGGCTTCCAGCTCGGCCAACTCGGCTGCGACCGCGCTGACGGGGCCGGCGCCGTCCATCACCTCGGCGACG
>JBGSQO010000254.1:0-1608 GCA_041738055.1 Filomicrobium sp. | reverse complement strand
CGCTGAACTCCGACCGCCCCCGAGCCCTTCCGACAGGCTCGTCTGCATGAGGTCGTGGAAGGCGGGATGGTAGTCGATGCGGTCGATCCGCTCGCCATGCCTGTCGTGGCTCGACAAGGACGGCGGATTGAGATTAGCCAGTCGCGCCCTGTCGGCGGCTTCGCTGCTGCCGCAGACGATCCCGAACGCGTTGAGCTGGCGTGCGCTCGACTGCCCTCCCTCCCGCGCCACGGCCTCCTGCAAGGCCACGTCGCTGGCGAAGAGATTGACATCCTCGAAGGGCGGCGGCGCATTCCGAAGACCGGGGCGGCTGGCCGTCATCGTTTCGGGCTCCCTGCTCGACGATTCCTAATCGCGACCTGCGAGTGAACCGCTTATGGGCGAGAGATCGGCGAAGAAAAAGGGGGATCGTGTGCTGCTCCCCGTTGCCGAAACCTCCACACAGGCCTATTAGACCAATTTTGATGACCAGATCCGCGAGTGCTCAAAAGCCGACTCCCTTCCGCCGCCGTCACCTGCTCTCCTGCGAGGGCTTGACGGCACCGGAGATCAATTTTCTGCTCGATCTGGCCGACAAGGCCGCCGACCAGAACCGCTCGCTCGACAAGAAGCGCGAACTCCTGCGCGGGCGCACCCTCATCAACTTGTTCTTCGAAGCCTCGACCCGGACGCAGGCCTCCTTCGAACTGGCCGCCAAGCGGCTCGGCGCCGACGTGATGAACATGCACGTCGCCGCCTCCTCGATCTCCAAGGGCGAAACTCTGATCGACACCGCCGTGACGCTGAACGCCATGCGGCCCGACATCATCGTCGTGCGCCATCATGCCGCCGGTGCGGCTGAACTGCTGTCGCAGAAGGTCGATTGTTCGGTGATCAATGCCGGGGACGGCGCCCACCAGCACCCGACGCAGGCTCTCCTCGACGCGCTGACCATCCGCCGCGCCAAGGGCCGGGTCGAGGGCCTGACCGTCGCCATCTGCGGCGACATCCTGCACTCGCGCGTTGCCCGCTCCAACATCGACGTGCTGAACGCGCTCGGCGCCCGGGTTCGCATCATCGCGCCCTCGACGCTGCTGCCGTCACAACCCGAGCGGCTCGGCGCCGAGGTCTTCACCGATATGTGGGCCGGCATCACCGACGCCGACGTCGTGATGATGCTGCGACTGCAGCTGGAGCGGTTCGAGGGCTCCTACGTGCCCTCCCAGCGCGAGTTCTTCCACTTCTTCGGGCTCGACCACGAAAAGCTCGCCCGCGCCAAGCCCGACGCCATCGTCATGCACCCTGGCCCCATGAATCGCGGCATCGAGATCGCCTCCACCATCGCCGACTGCCCGAGAAGCGTCATCCGCGAGCAGGTCGAGATGGGGGTCGCCGTCCGCATGGCCGTTCTGGAAGCCGTTGCCCGCAACCTGCCGGGGGCCACATCATGAGCCGCGAGACGAGGACGCCGCCCCCCGACCGCCGCCGGATGCCGCGCGCACCGCAAGCCTTCATCAATGCCCGCCTCCTCGATCCCGCCAGCAGCCGCGACGAGATGGGCCTTGCCGTTATTCATGGTCTCACTTGACGAGCAGGAGCCTCAGGACGAATAACACCAGGACGACGGCC
>JBGSQO010000237.1:0-3033 GCA_041738055.1 Filomicrobium sp. | reverse complement strand
TGACCGACTTGATGGTCCGCCCGTCCGCGAACCGGGCCGCAACCGCGACCGGCACAGCGCGCTGGTCCTCCGGACGGTTGGGTGCGGTAAGCTGCACGATGCCGCGGCCATCCTGGATGGGCCGCGCGCCGAACACGTCGGGCTTCAGGCTGTCCCAGGTCTTGCCGGCTTCGGCCGCCATCGGCAGCGCACATACCGCTAGCGCAAAGCCGACTGCCGTCAGAGTTTTCGTGACTGCCATGGGCTCACCTTCCAGAGAGGGCGCAGCGCCGACGATCCTCGGGCGAAGCCCTCGGATGCCGGCTGCACTATTGAACATATCCTGTACGAAAGTCGGTGAAACTCGGGAAAAAGTCAACGCCATGCGATCCGGCGCTCTTAAAACCTCACGCCAGCGCCGATTTGGTCCGGGGTGCCGGCAGCGGGATCGGCGTGATGCGCAGCCCCGAGACCCGCTGGCCCTGGCCCCGGTCCTGCAATTCGATCTCGAACTCGGCCTTGCCCTGCTCGAACACGGCGGTCATGGCGACGGTCGCCGTCACGACGAGGCCCGCTCCGGCCTCGTAGTGCTTGGCATAATTGGTCTGGTTGAGGGTTTCAGCGCTCACGAGCCGCCCGGCCCAGCGCATGCGGTCGAGCGCTGCGACGAGCCCCGTGCCGCGGATCCGGTTGGCCAATTCCGGTGTCGCGACGGCCAGCACGCGCTGCACTTGCCAGCCCTCGGCCAGATGACGGACGACGGCGGCGGCGGCTTCCTCGTTGCGAGGGGCCATGCGGGCGGCCTCGAACGACAGCTGGATCAGGAAGCCAGCGATTACGGCAAGGCCGACGGCCGTCGCCGCTGCGATGCCGACGAGGGTGGTCCTCAGCATGGGGTCTCTCCACGACAATGGCTGTCCGGCAGTCGGCTGCCGGTCGTGGAGACTGTCGACCCGTCAGGCCCTCCTGCGCTGTTCCCCACGGAACCCGACCGATCGGGCCGCTACAGCTTGAATGCCACCACCCGCTGCCGCTGTTCGCCGAGACCATCGATGCCGAGCCGCATCTCGTCGCCGGGTTTGAGCCACTTCGGCTCCGCCATGCCGAGGGCGACGCCCGGCGGCGTGCCGGTCGTGACCACGTCGCCCGGCTCCAGCACCATGAAGCGGGTGAGATAGGCCAGCGTGTAGGGGATCTTGAAGATCATGCTCGCCGTCGAGCCGGTCTGCCGGCGCTCGCCGTTCACGTCCAGCCACAGGCCGAGGTTGTCGAGGTCGACCTCGTCGGGTGTGACGAGCCACGGCCCCAGCGGCCCGAACGTCTCGCAGCATTTGCCCTTGACCCACTGGCCCGAGCGCTCGGTCTGGAAATGCCGCTCGGAGATGTCGTTGCAAATCGTGAAGCCGGCGATATGCGCCATGGCGTCGGCCTCGGCGACATAGCGGGCGCGCGTCCCGATCACGAAGGCGATCTCCACCTCGTAGTCGAGCTTTTCGGCGTCCAGCGGCATCATCACGTCGTCGTTCGGACCGACGATGCAGTTGCCGATCTTGTTGAAGATGACCGGCTCGCGCGGGACCCGGAGACCAGCCTCGGCGGCATGGTCGGCGTAGTTGAGGCCAATTCCGATGAAATTGCGCGTGTTGGCGACCGGCGGCCCGAGCCGCATGCCCTCAGGGGCGAGCGGCAGGCTCTCCGGATCGAGCGCCCTGAGACGGGCGAGCGTTGCCGGCGACAGGCCGTCACCTGAAAAGTCGGTCACATGCGCGCTGACATCGCGCACGCGCCCCTGCCCATCCAGAAGCCCGGGCTTCTCCGCCCCCGCCGCGCCGAACCTCACGAGCCGCATGCCGTCACTCCTTCGTTGTCGTGATTGAAGCCTCGGTCGGATAGTGCTGTCGGGAGCCGGCAAACGCAATCCGACCGCCCCATGGACCTCACAGGCGCGCTGGTACGCGACTTGCGTGCGGACACGCCGAGTTCCAACGAACGCTTAGACCGAGCAGCACGAGGCACGCCCGCCCCATGGCAAGTCCCCGCAAGATCCTGGTCGTCATCGGCACCCGGCCGGAGGCCATCAAGCTCGCCCCGGTCGTCGCGGCCCTGCGGGCCAAGCCGAGCTTTGAGGTGCGCGTCCTGGCGACCTCTCAGCACCGCGAGCTGCTCGACCAGATGCTGGCGGTGTTCGGCATCGTCCCCGACCTCGACCTCGACATCATGCTGCCGAACCAGACGCTCTCGGGGTTGACCTCCCGCCTGCTCGTCCGCCTCGACGAGGTGTTTCGAAACGAGGCACCCGACGCGGTGATCGCCCAGGGTGACACGACGACGGTCATGACGGCAGCGCTGTCGGCGTTCTATCTGCGGCTGCCGTTCGCCCACGTCGAGGCGGGGTTGCGCTCCGGCAATCTGGACAGCCCGTTCCCGGAAGAGATGAACCGCATCGTCGCCGGCCACCTGACGCGCTGGCATTTCGCGCCGACCGCTGCGGCGAAGGCCAACCTGCTGGCCGAGGGCATCTCCGAGGCGAACATCCTGGTCACCGGCAATACGGTGATCGACGCCCTGCTCGACGTGTCCAAGCGCTGTGAGGCCGCGGCGCCGCACGTGCCGCCGGGGCGCAAGCTGATCCTGGTGACGGCGCATCGCCGCGAGAATTTCGGCGAACCCATGGCGCGCGTGTTCCGGGCCATCCGCCATCTGGCCGAGACGCGAGACGACGTGCACGTCCTCTATCCGGTCCACCCCAACCCGAATGTCCGCGCGGCTGCCCAGGACATCCTGGCCGGCCATCCGGCCATCGACCTCGTCGAGCCGCTCGACTACGTCGCCTTCGTCGCCGCCATGGCCGCTTCGCACCTGATCCTGTCGGACTCCGGCGGTGTGCAGGAGGAGGCGCCCGCGCTGGCCAAGCCGCTGCTGGTCCTGCGTCACGAGACCGAGCGCCCGGAGGCCCTGGCGGAAGGCGTCGTCAAGCTGGTCGGCACCGATCCCGACGTCATCCTTACTGAAGCCACGCGCCTCCTCGACGACGAAGCTGCCTATCGCGCCATG
>JBGSQO010000204.1:0-1573 GCA_041738055.1 Filomicrobium sp. | reverse complement strand
TCGGGCTCGGTGCCCGCGAACCGCCCGGGCGAGCGGGCGTCGATGATCTGCTCGGCACCGGTGCGCAGGAGCGCGCGCATGTCGTCGACGTCGCGGATCAGTTCGGTGTTCTGCAGCGGCGTGTAGTGGCGCTCGGAACGCTTGATCTGCGGGCCGTCGTCGAGCGGGCGGCCCTCGGCCTTCCACTTCTTCAGCCCACCATTGAGAACCGCAACGTCGTTGTGGCCCATGGCGCGGAACGTCCACCAGACGCGCGCGGCGGAGTAGATGCCGTCGGCATCGTAGACGACGATGCGCATGCCGTCGCCGACGCCCATCTTCTTCATGCGGCTGGCGAACTTGACGGTCGACGGCAGCATGTGCGGCAGCGGCGACTTGTCGTCGGAGATATCGTCGATGTCGAAGAACAAGGCGCCCGGGATGTGCGCCTCCAGGTACTCCGCCTTCGGGTTGCGGTTCTCCGTCGGCAGGTGCCAGGAGCCGTCGAGGATGACCAGGTCCGGCGCGTGCAGGTGCTCCGCCAGCCACTCGGTTTCAACGATCCAGTTCTTGGCGCTCAGGGGCACGGGCTCACTCCTTGTCGGCACGCCCGGCGGCTCCCGGGCGGGATGGTTGTCGGCACTCAATGGGTATCGGGATCGGCGAAAACCTGGGGCAGGGAGGTCCCGTGGCGCTCGAGCCAATCGGGCACTGGCAGGCCCTTGCTCTTCAGGAACGACGGGTTGAACAGCTTGGACTGATAGCGATAGCCGAGATCGCACAGGATCGTCACGACGGTGTGACCGGGACCCATGTCGCGCGCGAGGCGGGTGGCGCCGGCGACGTTGACGCCCGACGAAGGTCCGAGACAAAAGCCCTCTTCCGCGAGCAGCGCGAACACGGTGCTCACCGCCTCGCGGTCCTCGATGCGGTAGGCGCGGTCGACTGTCACGCCCTCGAGATTCCTCGTCACGCGGCCCTGGCCGATGCCTTCGGTGATGGACGATCCCTCGGCCTTGAGCTCGCCGGTGGTGTAGTAGCTGAAGAGAGCGGCGCCCGGCGGATCGGCAAGTCCGATGACGATGCCGTCGCGCTTCGCCTTGAGGCCGATCGAGATGCCGCCGAGCGTGCCGCCCGAGCCGACCGCGCAGATGAAGCCGTCGATCTTGCCTTCGGTATCCGCCCAGATCTCCTCCGCCGTGGTCTCGATGTGCGCCTGGCGGTTGGCGGTATTGTCGAACTGGTTGGCCCAGATGGCGCCGCTCGGCAGCCGTTCGGCGAGTTGCTCGGCGAGGCGGGCCGAGTATTTGACGTAGTTGTTGGGGTTTTTGAACGGGACGGCCGGCACCTCGACGACCTCGGCGCCAAGCAGTCGCAAGGTGTCCTTCTTCTCTTGCGACTGGGTCTCGGGGATCACGATCACGCACTTGAAGCCGAGCGCGTTTGCGAGCACGGCGAGGCCGATGCCGGTGTTACCGGCGGTGCCTTCGACGATGGTGCCGCCCGGCTTGAGCAGGCCTGCCGCTTCGGCCTCACGCACAATGCCCAGGGCAGGGCGGTCTTTCACGGACTGGCCGGGGTTCAGGAACTCGCA
>JBGSQO010000197.1:0-1631 GCA_041738055.1 Filomicrobium sp. | reverse complement strand
GGGCCGGGGGCGCGCAGCCCCCGCCTTCACTTGCCCAGGGGGCGACGTCGCAACCGTGTCGCGAAGCGAGGTCGCCCTCACGCCACCCCCGCCCGCAGCATGTCGTGGATGTGCAGGATGCCGACCGGCACGCCCTTGTCCACGACGAACAGCGCGGTAATGCGCGAGCCGTTCATCGTCTCGAGGGCGGCAGACGCCAGCGTATCCGGCGAGATCGTCTTGGGGCGCTTGGTCATGATGTCGGCGGTGCGCGCCTGCAGCAGGCCATCGCCCATGTGACGGCGAAGGTCGCCGTCCGTCACGATGCCGGCGAGTTTGCCCTTCTTGTCGACGATGCCGAGACAGCCGAACGACTTGGTCGTCATGGTGACGATGGCGTCCTTCATGATCTCGTCTTCGCCGACCAGCGGCAGCGCCTCGCCCTTGTGCATCAGGTCGGCGACATATTTCAGCTGCGCGCCCAGCGAGCCGCCGGGGTGGAACACCTTGAAGTCGTGGGCGGTGAAGCCCTTGGTTTCCAACAGCGCGATGGCGAGGCAGTCGCCCATGGCCAGTTGCATCGTCGTCGAGGTGGTGGGGGCGAGCCCGTGCGGGCAGGCCTCCTTGGCGCGCGGCAATTCCAGGCAGATGTCGGCCTGACTGCCGAGAGCGGAGCCCTTGCGCGAGGTAATCGCGATCAGCGGCACGGCAAAGCGGCGCGTGAAGGTGATGATGTTGGCGAGTTCCACCGTCTCCCCCGACCACGACAGCGCCAGGATGACGTCCTCCTTCGTGATCATGCCGAGGTCGCCGTGCGAGGCTTCGCTGGGATGCACGAAGAAGGCGGGCGTGCCGGTGGAGGCGAAGGTCGCGGCGATCTTTTGGCCGATGTGGCCGGACTTGCCGATGCCGGAGACGATGACGCGGCCACGGGCTGCCCGCAACGTCTCGACGGCGCGGGTGAACGGCTTGGCGAGCCCGTTGCCGAGGGCGTCCCGCAGGCTGGCGAGCCCTTCGGCTTCCAACAGGAGCGTGCGCTCCGCCGACAACACAGGAGACGTCTCGCTACCAGCCCCTGAAACCAACGCGTCACTGCTGCCGGCGATGGCTGCGAGCTTTTCTTTGCGGCCGGTGCGTGCCCGTGTCGCCATGCGCTGATCCCCCACTGGCGGCTTGAATTCCCTCCCCCTTAGCAGAGGCCGGCGCCTTGCGCCAATTCGGTGCTGCGGTGATTTCAACCGACAGAGGTCCTGACGCATTGGATTCGGCCGCCCGCGCCTTCCGGCCGGCTCTCGGAACGAGTGTCGGAAGGCGCAAACAAAGAAAATTCCGTCTGGCCACACGGATAGTCAGATGAGTCTGGGGTTAGCCCGGACGGTATGTGTCCTGCCGCCGCACAGCCGTAAACGCGCGGTTAACCAAGCCGAGGTAGGTTTTGGCGGTGCCTGTTGCGTTCGTCCTGCGGTTTCATTCGAGGAGAGCGCACGCGGTGGTGCGCACGTCAGCCATCCTGAAACAGACTGTCGCGCTCGCAGCCCTGGGGCTTGTCCAGGCCGCAGCGAGTGCGGACGTGCGTGCCCAGGACCGAGACCCGCCGGCGCTCCTCGACGGCACATCGGGAGCGAGCGCGAGCGGCGAAACCGCAGCCGATC
>JBGSQO010000193.1:0-5521 GCA_041738055.1 Filomicrobium sp. | reverse complement strand
GTCAGGCTCTGGGCAGCCAGCAAGGTCGAGGGGAGCGCGACCGCGAGGCTGGCGGTCAGGGCGAGTGCGCCGGCTGCGCGGCGGATGTGACGGGCGGTTGTCGCGGAAACTCGCACGGGGACCTCTTTAGGACGGATGGCTCGACGCGCCTCACCGGCACCTGGGCGAGCAGAAACCTTGCTCATGGCCGCCGTGAGGATAGCGCGTCGCGACTGTGTTCGCCCCCCTGAGTACACGCAAATGGTTATCAGCCGCCTGACGGCGCGGCAGGCCGACCGATGGCGAAACAGGCCGCCAGCCGGCTGCAGCAACTAGTGGCCTGTCTCGCCTAAATCGCAGTGCTGGCCGAATCCTCTGACGATTTAGGCGAGACTTGAAGGCCACTAGCAAAATTAATGACTTAGTGTGGCGTTTATCGCGCCTTAATTGACGATGAGCGTGCTGCACGGACCGGTCAATTAAGGCGCGACGCCACACTAGTGCAACAGGGTTGCCCGTCGCGCAGCCGGCCGGGCCCCTCCCCCCGGAGGGCTCGTCAAGGCCTCGGCGTCAGAGACCGCCCGCCGCGGCACCCTGTAAGCCGCCCTGGGCCGGTGGAACCGAGCGGCCGCGCCGAACCTTTCCGCCCTTTGCAGGCGTCGGGACCGGCAGGTCGATTCCGGAGTTCCAGTACGGCACGTTGCCGTAGAGATCGCCCAGGAACTCGATGAAGGCGTTGACTTTTGCCGGCAGGAACTCGCGGCAGGGATAGACGGCGTGGATGGCGAAGTTGGTCGAGCCGGTGTAGCCGGGCATGACGATCTGCAACTTGCCGCTCTGCAGTTCCTCGGCGATGTCCCAGGTCGAGCGAAGGCCGATGCCGATGCCGAGCAGGAGCGCCTCGCGGATGAATTCGCCCGAGTTGGAGCGCAGGTTGCCCTTCAGCCGCAGCATTTCGCGCTCACCGTTGGGGCCTTCGATCTGCCACGTCTCCTGGGCGCCGGCCGACAGGCAGTTGTGGCCTTCGAGGTCGGCCAGGGTGCGCGGAACGCCGTGCTCGGCCAGGTACTTGGGCGAGGCGCAGATGACGCGGGTGTCGGGGGCGAGCTTGCGGGCAACCAGCGAGCTGTCGGGCAACTCGCCGATGCGGACGGCCACGTCGAAGCCGTCGCGGATGATGTCGACGAAGTTGTCGGTGAGGTGGAAATCGAGTTCGATATCGGGGTAGCGCTCCATGAAGGCCGGCAGGTAGGGGGCGATATGGAGACGTGTGAAGGAGGTGGGGGCGGTGACCTTCAGCAGGCCGCGCGGGCTGGTATTGCGCTTTGAGACGAAGTCTTCGGCCTCGTCGACCAGGGTCAGGATATCGACCACGCGCTTGAAGTAGCCCTCGCCGGTCTCGGTCAGGGTCAGCTGGCGGGTGGTGCGCTGGAACAGGCGGGCGCCGAGCTTCTCCTCCAGCAGGCTGATGCGCTTGGACACGACCGCGGGCGACAGGCCCATCTCGCGGCCGGCCGCCGACATATTGCCGGTGCGGGCGACGCGGGCGAAGATCTCGAGGTCGGTGATGGCGGTCATGGAGGTCTCTCCGTCGCACTGGCCGCTCATTCGGCCAAGGACTTTCGTCGTTTCTTTGATTGCGCGCTGGATTGGCTCAAGTGTGTCGTGATTTCATTATGGTCAAGAAAGATCATTTCGGAATCGTTGAAGGTGTGTGGCGAGCCTGCCAGCGCTGTGCCGCCAGTGTGGCCGCACGCCGGCGGTCTCGCGTTGGTGGGGTGGCCGGTGGCCTTGTTGTCGCGTCGGCGACGGCGCACTTGCCGCAGCGCCGCGCCGGGATATCGTGTAGGACTTCAGAAGAGCCTTCGTGCCGGTCGGCTGGTCCGGTGCTGCGCGGGTCGGGTATATAGCTCAGTGCCGTGCGCTAGCCCTTTCGGCGTAGCTGGGCCTGCAGAACGTCGAGACCTGAGACAGGCCGCTCAGGGCGCGATGGCAAGAGGAGATGCCGCGATGACCTTCATCAAAATGCCGGAGCCCGACCGCACGATCATGGCGCGCCGGGACCAGCTCGTGAAGGACCTGATCCGCATCGCGGGCGAGGATGCGGTCGTGTCCGACGAGGACGGCCGGCGCACCTTCGAGACGGACGGCTTCACGGCCTATCGCGCCATGCCTCTCGCCGTCGTGCTGCCGACGACGACCGAGCAGGTCTCTCAGATCATGCGCTACTGCTACGACCGCGGCATCAAGATCGTCGCCCGTGGCGCAGGGACCTCGCTGTGCGGTGGCGCACTGCCGCTGGAGGATGCCATCGTGCTGGGCGTCTCGCGCATGAGCCGTGTCCTGGAGATCGACTACGACAACCGCATCGCCCGCGTCGAGGCCGGGATCACCAATCTGGCCATCTCGGGCGCCGTCGGACAGGACGGGTTCTTCTACGCACCCGACCCGTCAAGTCAGTTGGCGTGTACGCTGGCCGGCAACATCGCCATGAACTCGGGCGGCGCTCACTGCCTGAAGTATGGCGTGACGACCAACAACGTCGTGGGCCTGAAGATCGTGCTGATCGACGGCGAGGTGATCGAGTTGGGTGGCCCCCACCTTGACGCGGAGGGCTACGATCTCATCGGCCTGTTCATCGGTTCGGAGGGTCAGTTCGGCATCGTCACCGAGGCGACGGTGCGCATCCTGCGGCAGGCGGAAGGCGCGCGGCCGATGCTGCTCGGGTTTGCTTCCAGCGAGGCGGCAGGCGCCTGCGTGTCCGGGATCATCGCTGCTGGAATGGTTCCCGTCGCCATGGAGTTCATGGACCGGCCCGCCATCGAGGTGTGCGAGAGCTTTGCCAAGGCGGGCTATCCCCTCGACGTGGAGGCGCTCCTGATCATCGAGGTGGAGGGGTCCGAGATCGAGATCGCCGACATGCTGGATCGCATCAAGAAGATCGCCGAGCCTTTCGCACCGACGACGGTCGTGATCTCGTCGGGGCCAGCGCAGTCGGCCAAGATCTGGAAAGGGCGCAAGTCGGCGTTCGGCGCGATCGGGCGCATCTCGGACTACTTCTGCATGGACGGGACCATTCCGCTGTCGCGGCTGCCCGAGGTGCTGCGGCGGATCGGCGAGATCTGCGCGAGCCATAATCTGCGTGTGGCCAACATCTTCCACGCTGGCGACGGCAATCTGCACCCCCTGATCCTCTACGACGCCAACGATCCCAAAAGCGCGGAGCGGGCGGAGATCGCGGGGGCGGAAATCCTCACGCTGTGCGTCGATGTCGGCGGCTGCCTGACGGGCGAGCATGGCGTCGGCATCGAGAAGCGCGATCTGATGAAACACCAGTTCACCGAGACAGACCTCGCGGTGCAAATGCGAGTGAAGACCGTGTTCGATCCCGACTGGTTGTTGAACCCCGGCAAGGTGTTTCCGCTGGGTTCGGTCCCGGCCGTATCTCAGGCGGCGGAGTAACAAGCCGCGCCGTCTGTCGTAAAGGCGCCGCCCGGTCCCGTCTCCCCATTGCTCTGCACTTGCGATGGGGAGAGGGCCAGGGTGAGGGGCAGACGAAGACTCGTGAGGGGCAGACCCAGATGCTGCGGCTTGATCCTGCCCCTCACCCCGACCCTCTCCCCGTGAAGGACGGGGAGAGGGGGAAGACCGCGCCTTCCGGCCGGCTCTCGGAACGAGTGTCGGAAGGCGCAACGAACGAGTCGCCGTCCGGCCGGATACGAGGCCAACGCGCCTTCCGGCCGGCTCTCGGAACGAGAGTTGGAAGGCGCAAACTAAGGAGTCTCTTCCTTGAGCGAGATGCTGAGGCCGGCCACCGCGTGGGAGTTGCAGGGCATGCTGCAGCCGCTGATCGACCGGCAGGAGCCTGTCGAGATCATGGGCTCCGGCTCCAAGCGCACGCTCGGCCGCCCGATGCAGACGGCCGCCACGATTTCGACGGCATCGATGCACGGCATTTGGCTGTACGAGCCCACCGAACTGGTGATGAGCGCGCATGCCGGCACGCCGCTGGCTCAGATCGAGGCCCAGCTGTCGGCCAACAACCAGATGCTGGCCTTCGAGCCGATCGATCTCGGCCCGACGACGGGCGGGCGCCGCGGCACTCAGACGATCGGCTCGGTGTTCGCCACCAATGCGTCCGGCGCGCGGCGGATCGCGGCTGGGGCGGCCCGCGACCATCTGCTCGGCATCGAGGCGCTGAACGGGCGGGGGGAAATCTTCCGCAACGGCGGTCGGGTCATGAAAAACGTGACCGGCTATGACCTGTGCCGGGGGCTGGTCAACAGCTGGGGTACGCTCGCGATCCTGACCGAGGTGACGTTCAAGGTGCTGCCGTGGCCGGAGGATGCCGCGACCCTGGTCTACAAGGGATTGCCCGACGATATCGCGGTCGAGGTGATGTGCGCGGCCATGCGCCTGCCCTACGAGGTCTCGGGCACTGTTCATCTCTACGAGCAGGTGGCGCGCCGGCTGGATCACCCGGAGCTGGCCGGGCAGAAGGCGGCGCTGACGCTGATCCGCATCGAGAACTTTGCCAAGTCGGTCGGCTATCGGGCCGAGGCGATCCGCTCCGCACTCAAGGTCTATGGCGAGCCGATGGTGCTCAAGATGGACGACACGCTGAGGTTGTGGGGCGAGCTGCGCCATCTCTCCGTGCTGCCCTACGATGCGGCGACCTGCCTGTGGCGGGTGTCGACAGCGCCGACTAAGGGTCCCAAGGTGGTCTCGGCGATCAAGCGGCACATGCCGGCCGAAGTGATGTACGACTGGTCGGGCGGGCTGATCTGGATCGAGGTGCCGGCCAGCGCCGACGCGGGGGCCTCAGACATCCGCCGCGCCGTGGCCGTCCATGGCGGTCACGCCACGCTGATCCGGGCCGCGAGCGACGTCCGCGCGACCGTCGAGGTGTTTCAGCCGCAGGCGCCCGCCAACGAGCGCCTGATGGCCGGCCTGAAGACCGCGTTCGATCCCTACCGGCTGTTCAACCCCGGCCGCATGTACGTCAACATCTGATCCCGTCCCGCCCAAAGACCGAGGACCCATGCAGACCAATTTCACGCCCGAGCAGCTGAAAGACCCGCGCAACGAGGAGGCCAACCGCATCCTCAGGCGCTGCGTGCACTGCGGCCTGTGCACGGCCGTCTGCTCGACCTATGTGGTGCTGGGCGACGAACGCGACAGCCCGCGCGGGCGCATCTACCTCATCAAGGACATGCTGGAGGGCGACAAGAAGGCCTCCGCCGAAGTCCAGCATCACGTCGACCGCTGCCTGTCGTGCCTGTCGTGCATGACGACCTGCCCCGGTGGCGTCGACTACATGCATCTCGTCGATATCGCCCGCGCTCACATCGCCGAGACCGGCAATCGTCCGCTGAAGGAGCGGATCGTGCGCGAGGTGCTCGCCCGCATCGTCCCTTATCCGGACCGCTTCCGGTTGGCGCTCAAGGCGGCCCCGCTCGGCCGTCCGCTGGTGCCGTTCCTGAAGCGCATCGGCATGAAGGAACTGGCCGCCATGGTGGAGCTGGCGCCGGAGGCGATCCCG
>JBGSQO010000181.1:0-2057 GCA_041738055.1 Filomicrobium sp. | reverse complement strand
GCGGCAGCGACGTTCGCGGCGCGGCTCACGTTCGAGAACGTCGAGCGGCGCTATGGCGACGATTTCGCCCTGCGCTCCGTCAGCCTGGATATCGCGCCCGGCGAGGTGGTCTGCCTGCTCGGTCCATCCGGCTGTGGCAAGACGACGCTGCTCCGGATTGCTACAGGCATCGAGAAGCCGTCGGGCGGGCGCGTGCTGATCAATGGTCGCGAGGTGGCCGGCCCGGAACGCTTCGTGCCACCGGAGGAGCGCTCCATAGGCCTGATGTTCCAGGACTTCGCGCTGTTCCCGCATCTGACCATCATCGACAACGTCGCTTTCGGGCTCAAGGCGCTGCCGCGCGAGGAGGCCCATCAGGAGGCGCTTGCCGTGCTCGCCCGCGTCGGTCTCGAAGCCTACGCGGATCACTACCCGAGCACGCTGTCGGGCGGCCAGCAGCAGCGTGTGGCACTGGCCCGCGCCATCGTGCCGCGCCCAGCGGTGATGCTGATGGACGAGCCGTTCTCCGGTCTCGACGTGCAACTCCGCGACGCCATGCAGGAGGAGACCTTAGCGCTCTTACGCGAGACGCGGGCGACGTCCATGATCGTCACGCACCATCCCGAGGAGGCCATGCGGCTCGGCGATCGGATTGCCGTGATGCGGAACGGGCGGCTTGTGCAGGTCGGGCAGGCCGCTGATCTGTATCACCATCCCGCCGAACTGTTCGTCGCCCGCCTGTTCTCCGAGATCAACGAGGTGCCCGCGGTGGCGCAGGCGGGCGTCATCGACAGCCCGGCCGGACGGCTGCCCGCGCCCGATTTCAAAGCCGGCGAGAAGGCGATGCTGTGCATCCGCGAGAGTTCGATCGCCATAGGCGTCCCGGGGCGAGGCGTGCCGGGGCGTGTGCTGCATGTGCGGTTCCTGGGCGATACCGCGCTCGTGGAACTGGGCGTGGCGGGCTACGATCAGCCGCTTCGGGCGCGCGTGCCGCAGCGCGAAAGCTGGGCCAAGGGCCAGGAAGTCGGCGTCGTCATCGAGCCGGAGTCGATCCTGGTGTTTCACGATACGCCAGCTGACGGGGGGTGAACCCGGCCGGCGCGCTTACCATATGACGGGGCGGCGCAAGCGATCGACGGGCCGGGGGCCTGCCGCGCTTGATGCCGTGGGGCCTTTCTGCGATAGTCCCGCAACTTAGGAACAAAAGGCGGCCGACGTGCCGCAATGGGAGTTGTCAGCTTATGGGTGCGACAAGCATCTGGCACTGGATCATCCTGCTCGTGATCGTCGTGCTGCTGTTCGGCAGTGGCCGCATCTCGAATGTCATGGGTGACGTGGCCAAGGGCATCAAGAGCTTCAAGAAGGGCCTCGCCGACGACGAGGACACGGCAAAGCCCGCAGACAAGGCGATCGGCCAGGGCGGCCAGATGGCCGAGAAGACCGACGTCGAGCAGCGCTCCAAGGCGGGTTGATCCGTCACGACGGTGTTCAAGATCTGCGCGTGGTGGGGCCGGTCGAGCACGCGCTACCGGCCCTACACCGTTTTGACTTGCCGCCCGTTAACCTGCAACCGGGGCTGCGGCCCCGCCGGAACCATCGTCTGACATGTTCGATATCGGCTGGAGCGAGCTTCTGGTGATCGGCGTGGTGACCCTCATCATGGTGGGTCCCAAGGAGCTGCCCGTATTCCTGCGCACGATCGGCAAGTATGTCGGCATGCTGCGTCGGCAGGCGGCCGAGTTCCGCTCGCAGTTCGACGCCGCCCTGCGCGAGACCGAGCTGGAGCAGATCCGCCGCGACATGGCGGGTCTCAAGGACGACGTGTCCGGCACCATGCGCGCCGCCCAGACGCAGATGGAGAGCGAACTCAACGCGACCGGCAAGGCACTCGAGGAGACCGCAACCGTCATCGAGCGCCCGGTCGTCACCTCGCAGACGCCCCGCGACGAGGAGTTCACCGACGAGAACGGCCTGCCGTTCAAGCCGACGCCCTCCTACGAGGACCTCGTCTCGCCCGATGCGCGCCAAGCCCCGGCCGGGACACGCGAAATGACGGCGGCCGAGTTGGCGGCGGAGGG
>JBGSQO010000151.1:0-8365 GCA_041738055.1 Filomicrobium sp. | reverse complement strand
GCGGGCTGCAGCACGTCGGCGGAAGCCTGCGGAGGAGCGGCAAGGCTGACGGTGAGCCACATGAGACCAGCGAACGTCAGAGTTGCGGCCCGCTGCCAAGCCATGACGACCACCCCACGCGACATCCCTGCCTCCGCCAGTCGTCACCAGCCTCCCCGTCGAGCCCGCATCGCGCCTGCCGGGCCCGGCTACTTCTTCGGCTTTCCTTCGACCAGTTCGACCATCCGGTCGACGAAGGTCTTGGCCTTGGCGCCCACCTTGCCGGTCTCACTCAAAGCCGACTTCTGCAGTTCGGCAACCTTCTCGCGGGTCTTCTTGGTGAAGCCGATGACGTCATCGGCTGGGGGCTTCTTGTTCGCGTCCTCGGCAATTTTCAATTCGAGTTCGCGGCACTTGTAGCGACGCTCCAGCCAATCGAACTGCTTCTGCGTCGGCGGCTCCGACCGCTTCCAGTTCCAGACCAGCACCCAGGAGTCGTTTCCGAGGCGGTTGCGGATCTCATCCCTGGGCTCTCCGCAATTCAAGGTGCCGATCGCCTCGGCCCTGATATGCATGTACTGGGAGCCATCGCCGTAGTCGGCACGCAGCTGATTGATCTGATCCTGCGAAATGCTGCGCGACAGGCCGGAATTGGCAGCCACCTCCTCGTCGTAGATTTTCATGAGTTCGAAGGCGGCCCACACCTCGGTCTTGGGATCGGCCTCCACGGAGTTGGGCTCGGCGGTGCGCACGGCATCGATCGTCCGCCAGAACATCAGGGCCGCGGCCTCGTTCGACTTCGGAATGGCGCGCGAGGGCCTGTCGACGGGAAAGCCCGTGCGAAACAGGCGTCCGAGTTCGAGACCCGCCTGGGGATCATGGCGCAGGAAGGCAGAGGACAGCAACGTGCGAATCTCCAGCGCACCCCCGTCGGGGGGGCCGTCCATCACCGGTCGGAAGGGAATTTCGCCCTTCTTGATCCGCATCGCCAGCTCGAACTGGGCGCGGCGCAATCCGGCATCGGCCGCCAAACGCCAATAGCGGCCGGCGGCTTCGCGCTGGGGGGCTGGCAGGCCCGTGCCGTCGGTCAGCATGGTGGCCAGCTGCTGTTGAGCTCTGGCGTCTCCGGATTCGGCAGCGCGCGCATACCACACGACCGCGCGGGCAGGGTCGTACCCGTAGCCGCGATGATAGATGAACCCGATCCAGTACATGGCTTCCCAGGAGCCGCGCGAGGCTGCGATCTCGAGCAGCTCGATAGCCCGCGGGGGATTGGCGGTGATGCCCTTGCCGTCGTGCAGCAGCTTGGCGGTCTCGATCAGAGCCGGGACGAAGCCGCGTTCGGCAGCCTGCGAGAGATAGCGGAAGGCCTCCGCCTTGCGGAAATGGATGCTGTCCACGCCCGTACTGCCCGATAGGTCGATACTGAGATCGCCGTTGAGATGGGCCATGCCGAGATTGTACTGGGCAACGACGTGATTGAGGCTGGCGCCGCGGCGCAGCAGTTCCAGAGCCTTGGCGCGATCGGGTGGGAGCCGGGTGGCGCTGCCATTGGTGACGGCATAGTAGTCGCCGGCCTTGTGCAACAGCGCGAGGTCATTGAACGCCGCCGCATAGCCGAGGTCGGCGGCCTGCTGGAAATAGGCCGACGCCGACGCCAGCGCCTGCAACTGGTCGAGGCCGCCGCTGATCGAGGCCAACGTCTGGTAGACACGTCCGGTCAGGTAGCTGAAGCGGGCGACCTTGGGGCGCTCCTGCAGAGCCTGCTCGCAGGTGTCCTTGATCGAGACCAGCTTGGCCTTGATCTCTGCCGCGTTGCCTTCGTCGGACAGTGCCGACAGCGACAACTGCTGCAGCAGATCGGTCGGCAGGCCCATGGTGCGGTTGGGATCGAACGGAGAGGAGGCACGGACCTCGCACAACTGACTCGGATCGTTCGGATCGGCCGGGGTGGCGCCGCCACTGTCGGTCTTTGATTGCACCGCCAGCGCGCCCTGGGCCTCCATGCGCAACAGCAGTTCCAGCTGTGCCGCCACCACGCCGCCGCAGGGTGCCAGCTCGAAGCGCTTTGCGACGAGCACGTCGCGGCCGATGCTGCCGGCTGCCACCGCCAGGCGCAGCCGTTCCAGCTCCACTCCGGCGTTGGTGCACACCTCCTGCAGATCGCCTTGGTCGAGCGGACTGAAATAGAACTCGTTGTTGTCCGGGGCTCCGGAGTAGTCCGGGATCTGGACGTGTCCCAGCTTGTCGGCATGGCGGCGCACCTGATTGCGCACATTGGCGGCCATCACCGTGAACTCCAGGCCCGGCGTGGCGAGATCCGACAGCAGGATCTTGGTGAACAGCGAGTTGGTCGGCTTGCTGCCCTTCTTGTCGTCGTCGGACTTGGTCTTGTTTGGCGTCGGCGTGGCGCTGGCCGCCTGGGCCGGCTCGACGCGGAAAATCGGCTCGATGCTATCCAGCGAGAACTGTCCCACACCGGCCGAGTAGAGGCGGAAGGTGCCGCGCGCGGTGTGCTGGGGCATGCGAATGCCGGCGATATCGAGCGTGGCGCCCTTGGTGCCCTTGAGCGAGGTGCGGCAGGCGTCGGCGATGACGATCGTCACATTCGGCTTGCGCTGAGCGATGGCCTCCTCGATGTCCTTTTCGTGGACGGCGACGGAACTCAGCCACTCCTGATACTTTTCGGTCTTTCGTTCGGCCGTATCGAGGGCGCGTGCCTCGGGAACACTCAGCCCCTTGATATAGGCGGCCTCGTTCTTGGCGTTGGGCAGCAGGAACAGGTTGCCTTTGCCCGGCACGAAGTTGCCGTGGCCGGAGAAGTAGAACAAGACCTCGTCGCCAGGGCCGATGCGATCGGTGAACTGGCCCAGCGCGACATCGAACGCGGCCTTGTCGGGAATGTCCGCGTCGGTCAGGACCGTCGTCTCGAAGCGGGCCTTCAGCTTTTCGAGCGTCTCCTTGATCGCCTTGGCGTCATGAATGGGCGCCTTCAGCCGCTCGAGGCCACTCTTCTCGTCATATTTCGAGATGCCCACCACGAGCGCATGCCGCTTGGCCGACGCGGGGGATGCACCCGCAAGGGCCGCGAGCAGAACGATCAGCGTTGCCAGAACCGGACTCAACAGGCGCGTCCAACCGGCACGACTGGGCTTCATCGGCGAGGGGGCGGCGGGGTGGCGCAGCCGGGTTGCCGCGTTTGCGACCGGGGGCTCGTCACGCTCTGCAGCTGTGCAACCCTTCTCGGCGCAATCCTTCTCGATGCAAGCCATTTCCACGCACGACACTGGCAACCTCTGTATTGCTGACACCGCCCGACACCGAACGCAGCCTAGCGGCGGGTCGTGTGTAGGCTCCCCGTGTTTCAGTTTAGTGTTGGGAGAGCAGCTATGCGCCGCTTTCCCGATCAGCGGTTGCCCGGTCACCGAATTGACCGGGCGACCCGACCGCAGGCGTCAGCGAGGCGCCGGCGCGGAGTTGATATTGATGATCGGTTGCAGGCTGGGCTTGCCGATCTGCAGCGTGTTGCTACCCAGAGGGACGAAGGAGTCCCAGCGCGCGGCCTGGGGCTCGAGGCCCTTGCGCGCCTCGTCGACGAGGGCGAGCATGGTCTGCTTGCACCCGTCGTTGACGTGGGTCTCCACGCGGCCCCACACTTCCTCGAACGTGACGTTCGTCGTGGTGGCCGCTTGCGCCACGCTCGGCGCGGGCCTGACCGTAGCGGGCTCGGCCTTGCTGCCGTCCAGTGGTGCGAGTTGCAGGTTGTCGATCCTGACCAGACCGACGGGGACGGTTGCCGGCCGGTCGGGCTGACCGGTGGCGATCTCGACATAATTGGCCGCAAGGCAGTCATAGAACGAGCGGCGGGCACGGAAACGGAACTGGAATTGCCGCTTCATCCCCAGCGGGTCGGAACTCGGCACCGAACTCGTCGCAACGAACGTCTCGGTTGGAACGGCGTTGATCGCCTTGGTCAGAAGCCGTTCGTATTGGCCGTCGGCACCGAACGTCATCAGCATCGGGGAGACCCGGTCGCTGTTCTCGTAGATCGTGCGCATGAAGCGGTCGAAGCTGTGGCTGACGCCGATGATCTCGCTGGTCTCGAGCGCGCGCGAAAAGACCTCGTTGGCGGCGGTGCGGAACACCACCTTGAGGTCGTCCATGCTCGGCCCCTTGGCGCCGACACCTTCGAAATAGGGCTTCAGCCCCCTCTTGGCCTCGTTCAGCACCTCGACCATGAGCCGGTCGCGGGTCCACAACTCGCCCGCAAACCGGTCGAAACGGGACAAGCCGGCATTGGCGTACTCGTCCTCCAGCACCCGGCGCACTTCGCCGGCTGTCACCTGATTGATCGAATTGGAGGAAGCCACACGGACGTTCGCGTTCTCTCCGCGCAGACCCTTATGCTGGGTCTCCAGAACTTCGATGAATGAGGTTGTGGCCTTCTCGACGTTGCGCTTCTCCTCGGCCATTTCGTTCTGCTGGATGAGCAAGGCGCGCTCGTACTCGGCGACGGCTTTGGCTCGGTCGGCGGCAGAACTCTGGCTGCGATTGGCCTCGGCGCTGTCGTTGTTACCGCCGCTACTGCGAGGCCGCTTGCTGCCGCCGCTCCCGCGGTTTGCGCCACCTGAAGGCTGTTGCCCCTGCATGGCCTTGGCGGCTTCGTTCATGATGATCAGCGCGCCCGCGACGCCGAGTGCGGTGCCAAAACCTTTGCCTCGAGCCTGGACGGGTGTCGTAACGACGGGCAGCGAAAGGAGAATTCCCGAGAAGACTGCTGTTGCGGTGCAAAGAAGCGATGTTCGCATGACAACCTCTCAACAACGTTGGACACGACAATAATCACAGTAGCGGCGTCGCGAATGCTATTCACCAAAGGCCAGTCGTCTTTGGCTGCGCCAAGCCCACCGCCGTTCGGTCGACCTCGGAAAAAGTTTAGCACAGGGCCGGAAACGTGCAACACGCGCGACTGGCGACGGCCCGACACCCAAGTCGCGATCCGTTCGCTGTGGCTCGACAGCATCGCTGGTGCAACGGACCGGACCGCATCGTCTGCAATGGTGACGCTCAATATGCCACGTGCCGCGACAGTTGAGCCTCAGGCGTTCCGCCGTGCCGACTTTCCCGATGGCCGCGCTTGGGATAGACCGGCGTGTCAGCAGCATCGCGTGAAGGCAAGCCCGTGAGCATCCAGCAGAGCATCAGTGACGACCGGTCGCCCCCCGAACGCCGGTCCGGCACCGAGCAGCGGCTCGTGTCGATCGTCATCCCCGTTCTCAACGAGGAGCGCGGACTGTCGCCGCTGCTCGCCCGGTTGCGTCCGGTCCTGGAGGCCTGCGGGCATCCCTTCGAGGTCGTGTTCGTCGACGATGGGTCGACCGACGGCACGCTGGCGATGGTGCGCGCACTCAATGCCGAGGACCCGCGCATCAAGGCCATCTCGTTCAGCCGCAACTTCGGCAAGGAGATCGCGCTCGCCGCTGGACTTCGCTATGCGGGAGGAGAAGCGGTGGTGGCGATGGACGCCGATCTGCAGCACCCGCCCGAGAAGATCCCGGAGTTCCTGGCGCTGTGGAAGCAGGGCTACGACGTGGTCTATGCGCAGCGCACCGACCGCAAAACGGACACGCCGCTGCGGCGGATGCTGGCACGCAGCTATTATTCCGCGTTCCGCATTTTGTCCGGCACACGGCTCCATGAGAATGCGGGCGACTTCCGGCTGCTGTCGCGGCGTGCGGTCGATGCGCTCAACCGGCTGGGCGAACGGGCGCGCTTCAACAAGGGGCTGTTTGCGTGGATCGGCTTCAAGTCGATCGGCCTGCCGTTCGAGGTCGGCGAGCGGGTGACGGGTGAGCCGTCGCGCTGGCGGCTGCGCAAGCTGTGGCACTTCGCGATGGACGGGATCGCTTCGTTCACGACGATTCCGCTGCGCATCTGGTCCTATGTCGGTGTGCTCGTCTCGCTGATCGCCTTCGGTTCGGCGATCTATTATCTCGTCAAGACGATGATCTACGGCAGCGATCTCGCCGGCTTTCCGACCCTCATCGTGTCGATCATGATGCTGTCGGGCATCCAGCTCATCTCGCTCGGCATCATCGGCGAGTACCTCGGCCGGATCTACGAAGAGGTGAAGGCGCGGCCGCTGTTCCTAGTCGCCGAAGCGGTCGGCGCGCTGGAGGATCATGGCGGGCACCCGGCATTGGGCGCTGCACGGCCGCCGCTCGACGTCGCAAGGTAGGATGAGTTCGGCGTGACTGCCCGCATTCGCCAACGGGCCTGGGGCACTGGCCCGGGCTGGGGCGATGGCAGTATGGTGCCGACGCCCTCGACACGGATGCTGTTCTGGCATATGGTATGCCAGTATGCGCCTCGGTCGTGAACACCTCGGCAACGCGTGGTGCCTATGGGGCCAAGGTCGATGCGCTGACATCGCATTTCTGCGATCCCTGCTTGGGGTCGCCGCCCTGTCTGGACAGGTCTGCTGGAGGAGCGCCCATGAATCTCAGCGAATCCCAGGCCAAGAAGCTGCTGGCGCGCTACGGCATTGCCGCACCGATGGGGCAGGTCGCGGCCAGCGCTGCAGAGGCGGAACTGGCGGCCAGGCGCCTCGGCTGCGCGCGCTACGTCGTCAAGGCGCAGGTGCCGATCGCCAACCGGCTCGACCAGAATGCGATTGCGTTCGCCAGCACTCCGGCTCAGGTCGGCGAGCAGGCGTCTCGACTTCTCGCCATGCGGATCGTTACGGCGGCCGGCGCCCGGCCCATTCCGGTCCGCAAGGTCTATGTCGAGGAGATGATCGAGCGGCCGCGGGAATACTACGTCGCCGTCGCACTCGACCGGGCAACAGGCAACATTCTGATGCTCGGATCGCGGGACGGCGGGCAGGCGATCGAGGTGCGGGCAGCCCGCGATCCCGGAGTCATCCATCGCGGTGAACTCACCCTGATGAACGACCGACTGAAGGGCGATTTCGAGGGCTTTGCGCGGCAGATCGATGCCGGCGAACCGGCGTCTGCGGCGCTGGCCGAGGTCTATCGCAACCTCGCCTCGGCGATGCTGGCCTACGACACCACGCAGATCGAGATCAATCCGCTCGCCATCTCTCCGGCCGGTCATGTTCTGGCGCTGGATGCCAAGATCACGATCGACGATAATGCGATCTTCCGGCGGCCGGAGCTTGCGGCCCTGCGCGACGACAGCGAATCGGCCGGCAGCGATCCGGCCGAACTCGAGGCGCAGCGCTATCAGATCAACTATCTGGCGCTCGACGGCACCATCGGCGTGGCCGTCAACGGCGCAGGTCTGGCACTTGCCACCCATGACCTGATCACGGAAGCGGGCGGCCGACCGGCCAACTTCATGGACATCCGGACGACGGCCTCGAGCCTGGATATCGCGCATGGCTTCAGTCTGCTGCTGGCGCACGCGCAGACCCGGGCGATCCTGGTCAACGTCCATGGCGGCGGCATGCAGCGTTGCGATACCATCGCGGAAGGGCTCGGCATCGCGCTGCGCAAGAGCCCGCGGCGGCTGCCGATCGTGATCCGCATGGCCGGCAACAACGCCGAGTTCGCGCGCACGGTGCTCGCCAATAACGGCGTCGTCTACGTGGCGGCGGACGACATGGAGGCTGCAGCGCGGCGCGTGGTGCAACTCGCGGGCAAGGAGGCGGCGTGATGGCGATATTCGTGGGGCCGGAGACCAAGCTCGTTTGCCAGGGCTTTACCGGGCGGACGGCGACGTTTCATTGCGGCCGGATGCTGTCCTACGGGACGAAGCTCGTCGGCGGCGTGGTGCCGGGCAAGGGCGGGCGCAAGCATCTCGACCTGCCGGTGTTCGACAGCGTTGCAGCCGCCGTGGCTGCGACGGGAGCGGACGCAGCGATCAACTTCGTGCCGCCCGCGCAAGCGGCAAAATCCCTGATCGAGGCGATCGAGGCGGAATTGGCGCTCGTCGTCTGCGTCACCGAGCGCATTCCCATTCTCGACATGGTGCGAGTGAAACAGGCGCTGAAGGGCTCGAGGACCCGCCTCATCGGACCCAATTCGCAAGGGTTGCTGGCACCCGGCGTCGCGCAGATCGGCGTCATGTCCACGGTCGACGCGCGGCCGGGCCGGATCGGAATCGTCTCACGCTCGGCCTCGCTGACCAGCGAGATCGTGCTGCAGACGACGCGGGCGGGGCTCGGGCAATCGACCACCATCGGCGTCGGTGGCGATCCGGTCCACGGCGTCGATCTCAAGACCTGCGTGGACCTGTTCCTCGACGACCCGGGCACCGACGGCATCATCATCGTGGGCGAGATCGGCGGCAACGAGGAGGAAGAGGTCGCAGCCCTCGTTGCGAGCCGCCGGCCGGTGAAGCCCATCGTGGCGCTGATCGCCGG
>JBGSQO010000107.1:0-2263 GCA_041738055.1 Filomicrobium sp. | reverse complement strand
TTCAAGGATTGCCCGGACTGCCCGACCATGGTCGACATCCCGGCCGGCGCATTCGCAATGGGCGCGACGGCGGCAGAAAACATTCGCGAGGGATCGCCAGAGCGGTACATCACTTGGGAGGGCCCGGTGCACCGCGTCACGCTGCCGCAACCACCGGCCGTCAGCGCGACAGAGGTCACGCGCGGGCAGTTCGCCGCGTTCGTGCGCGCGACCGGGTATCCGATCGGCGGCTGCGACGTCGCCAGGGGCGACGACTGGGACCGGCGCGGCGACAAGTCATGGCTTGATCCGGATTTCATCCAGGACGATTCCCATCCGGTCGTCTGCGTCGACTGGAACGACGCCAAGGCTTACGTGCGCTGGCTATCGAATCGAACCGGTAAAAATTTCCGGCTATTGAGCGAAGCGGAATGGGAGTACGTCGCCCGTGCCGGGACGACGACGGCGCGGTTCTGGGGCGACGATCGCGACCAGGCGTGCCGCTTTGCGAACGTTCCCGATGCCAGGACCGGCCGGCGTGAAAACGTCTTCGCCTGTGACGATGGCTTTGCGTTCACGGCACCAGCAGGATCGTTCGCGCCGAATGCCTTTGGACTCTTCGATACCATCGGTAACGTCTGGGAATGGGTCGAGGACTGTTTCCACGACAGCTACCAGGGTGCGCCGGAAGACGGCAAGGCTCGCGACCCGGACGCAACCTGCCAGTATCATGGGGCCCGCGGTGGATCCTGGAATCCGCGGCTGCCGTCCCAATTGCGCTCGGCCGCACGCGGTCGAGTGACGACCACGCTTCGGAATTCGAATCTCGGATTTCGCGTCGCAGTGTCGCCTTAGTACGCGCCCCGGACGTCGGTCGATCGGCTCAGGGTGTCGTTCGATTCACTGCACCGGCCCCGGGTCGTCCTGGGCCGTCGTACCGTCGGCTCGCTGTGCTTCGAGAATGACGTACTGCCGAAGCGCTTCAGCGTGTTCGGGCGTCACCACGTCCTTGAAGGACACCATCCCGAGCCCTGTCAGCACACCATCCCGGACTACGGCGTTCCATAGCCCGTTGTCCAGGAACGCGGAGTAACGCAGGTCCGGCTGAATCCGGTTGCCACGGGCCTCGCGGCCATGGCAGCCGAAGCAGTAGCGGTGGAAGACCGTGCGGCCGACCGCCGCCGCATCGGCATCCACTGTCGTCTTCGGCGCAGCGCGCAGCACCTGCTTCGTGTAGGTATAGGGCGGGAGCGCGGCAGCACCACCCAGCTTGAAGGCCACGACACGATTGGCGTGGGGCAGGTGCGACGGTTGCGGGACGGGATCAGCGATCATCGTGGCGGCGCCGCGGCCCAGCGCGATGGCGATGTATTGATCGTCTCCCACCTGGTAGGCAATCGGTCCACCGAGGCCGCTGTTCTGAACTTCCGCCGACCAGACCTCGCGGCCCGTGGCGGCGTCATGGGCCACGAGATGGCCAGTCCGGGTGCCGCGAAACACCAGCCCGCCGGCCGTCGCCAAGGCACCCCCGCCGCTGCCGTCGGCTCGCCAGGCCTCCTTCTGGGTCGCCGGATTCCATGCCAGGAGATAGCTGGCAGCCTTCGGCGCGATGCCTGTTCCCGTGAAATCCATCTTGGTGCTGAGATCGTAGCCCGTATTCCAGTAGCCCTGAGAATGCTGGTATGCCGGGTCGTCGCGAAACACAAATCGGCTATCCACCGTCGGTACATAGACCAGGCCTGTGTCCGGGCTGAAGGCCATCGGATTCCAGTTATGGGCGCCGCTGGGCCCGGGCTGCACCACGCTGCGAGTGCCGCGAGCGACACGCAGGTTCGGCGTCTCGACGGGGCGGCCGCTGGCCAGGTCGACATGAGTAGCCCAGTTGACGCTGGAAAACTTCTCCGCAGAGATCAGCTTGCCGTTCACCCGATCGATGACATAGAAGAAGCCGTTCTTCGGCGCCTGCATCAGCACCTTTCGAACCAAGCCGCCGATCTTGATGTCGGCCAGAACGATGGGCTGTGTCGCCGTGTAGTCCCAGGCGTCTCCCGGCGTCGTCTGGTAGTGCCAGACGTATTCCCCGGTGTCCGGGCGCAAGGCGACGATCGATGCAACGAACAGATTGTCGCCGCCGCCCGGCGATCTCACCCGATCATTCCAGGGCGCCGCGTTGCCCGTGCCGATGTACAGCAGGTCGAGCTCCGGATCATGGACCAACGCATCCCAGACCGTGCCGCCACCGCCGTGCTTCCACCATTCACCTGACCAGGTCTTGGCCGCCATC
>JBGSQO010000489.1:0-2870 GCA_041738055.1 Filomicrobium sp. | reverse complement strand
CCGGTCCGCGCCGACTTCCAACTGGCCGAGATGCACCGCGTGGGAGGGGGCGCCCGCCTGCCGGTGTCGATGACCGTTCTGGGCGGGGCCGACGATCCGATCGTCCGGGCCGGCGATCTGCCCGGCTGGTCAGTGCACGCGGGCGCCGGCATCGACGTTCGCATCCTACCGGGCGGGCACTTCTTTACGCGATCCGCCGAGGCCGATCTGCTGGCGGGCCTTGCGGCCGAACTCGAGGCAGATCTTGACCGCCGGCCAGCCTCGATCACGCGGGGGCCTGTCGAGCCCTATCCGCTCGACACCTGCTTGCACGAGCTGTTTCGTCAGCAGGCCGCGCGAACGCCTCAGGCGACTGCGCTGGTTGGCACCGACCGTTCCCTGACGTTCGCCGAACTGAACGCCGAGAGCGATCTCCTGGCGCGCAAGCTCGTGGCGATGGGCTCTAGCGTCGACCAACTCACCGCCATCCTGATGGACACCAGCGTCGAGTTCGTGATCGCCTATCTGGCAGCGCTCAAGTCGGGCGGGGCCTACATGCCGATCCCCCTCGGCACACCCGACCGCCAGATCGCCGCCATCCTGGAGGTGACCCGCCCGGTGGCCATCGCGACGCGCGGGCGGCTCCTCGCACGATTACCGGCCGAGTGGCAGGCCCGCGCGGTTCCTCTCGATCCGGGGTGGCAGGCGAAACTCGCCGCCGAGCCGCTGCCCGACCTCGCCACAGCCGAGACGCCCGGCCCCGACAGCCTCGCCTATTGCGTGACGACCTCGGGCACGACGGGGGCGCCCAAGGCGATCCTCTGTCCGCACCGGGGCGCCGTGAATTCCTACTGGTGGCGGTATGCGCACCTGCCCTACGGCGCGGACGAGCGGGAGGCCGCCAACGTATTCTTCGTCTGGGAGGTTCTGCGTCCGCTGCTCGCCGGAAAGCCTGCCTACGTCATTCCGGACGACGTCATCTTCGACCCGCGCCGGCTGGTCGGCTATCTCGCGCAGAACGCCATCACTCGCGTGCTGTTCACGCCGTCGCTGTACGAGCGGGTGCTGGCGTCCGAGGGCGAGGGGTTGGCCAGCCGTCTGCCCGACCTGCAAACGGTGATTCTCAATGGCGAGATGGTGCCGCGCGCGCTGGTCGAGGCCTCGCGCCGACTGTTGCCGCATGTCGCTCTCATCAACGACTTCTCGATCTCCGAATGCCACGACGTGACGACCACGACGCGTGAGGATGCCGCCCGCCCCGTCCTCGGCCGCGCCATGCCCGCCGGCCGTGTCATGGGCAATGTCGCGGTCTATATGCTGGACGAGGCGCTAGTCCCCGTCCCCTGGGGTGTGCCGGGCGAAATCTACGTCGGCGGCCCGAGCGTCGCGCGTGGCTATCTGGATATGCCGGAAGTAACCGCCGAGCGCTTTCCCCCCGATCCATTCGCTTCCCAGCCGGGCGCCCTCATGTTCCGCACCGGGGACGCCGGGCGGCTGCTGCCGGACGGGCAACTGGAGGTGCACGGCCGCATCAAGTTCATGGTCAAAATTCGCGGCTACTCGGTCGTTCCCGCCGCCGTTGAGGCCGAGATCAAGGCCCATGCGGCGATCTCGGCGGCCCTCGTCGTCGATGTGGCGGACGAGGAGACGGGGCGGCCGGATCATCTGGTCGCCTACGTTGCCGGTCACGATCGCGCGCCGTCGCCTGAAGAGTTGGCCAGCCTATCCACCCACCTGCGCGAGCGGCTGGCGACCTATGCGATCCCGCAGCGGTTCATCCCGCTACCCCGTCTGCCGATCGACCCCAACACCGGCAAGGTCGACCGCCGCGCCTTGCCCGACCCGCGTCAGGTGGCCAGGTCCGAGCCGGTCGCGACGCCGCCTGACGATCCGCTGGTGGCCGCCCTGGCGCGGGCGTTCGCACGCGTGCTGGGCGTTACCGCAGTCGGGGCGGACGATCATTTCTTCGAGCTGGGCGGGCATTCGCTGAAGGCCATCGAACTGGTCGCAGAGGTGGAGGCCGAGACCGGCGTTCGGCTCGATGTGATCGACGTGTTCGACGCGCCGACGCCGCGGATGATGGCGGAGGTTGGCGCGCTGTCTCCCCCTCTCCCCGCTCGCGGGGAGAGGGGGATTGCCGCGCCCCTGGACATCGCCGTCATTGGCATGGCACTCCGCCTGCCGGGCGCCGACACGCCAGAGCAATTGTGGGAGAACGTCCTGGCCGGCCGCTCGGCGATCCGGCACTTGAGCGACGAGGACCTGCGCGCCAACGGCGTGCCCGATGCGCTGCTGGCTCGGCCCGATTACGTCAAGGTGGGCGCGATCCTCGATGACGTCGGCCTGTTCGACCACCGCCACTTCGGGCTGTCGCAGGCGGAAGCGACCCTGATGGACCCCCAGCACCGGCTGTTCATTACCTGCTGCCTGGAGGCTCTAGAGCGCGCGGGCCATGGAACCGGCGAGGCGAACGGCCCGCGCATCGGCGTCTATGCCGGCTGCTACCTGCCGAGCTATCTGGTGCATCACCTGGGGGCTGCCCGCCATCTCGATGCGGGCGATCCGGCCCTGTTCCATCTGACCGAGATCGGCAACGACAAGGATTATCTGGCGACCCGCACGGCCTTCCTGCTCGACCTGACCGGTCCGGCGATCAGCGTGCAGACCTCCTGCTCGACGGGGCTGGTGGCCATCGCCCAGGCGGCCGAGGCGGTGGCGTCCGGTCAGTGCGACATGGCCTTGGCGGGTGCTTCCAGCCTCACGTTCCCGCAGGGCGGGTTCGTCGCCATGGAGGGCCACGTCGGGACGGGTTCCGGCATCTGCCGCACGTTCGATGCGCGCGCCGACGGCACGATCCTCGGCGATGGCGTGGGCGTCGTGGTGCTCAAGCG
>JBGSQO010000095.1:0-2349 GCA_041738055.1 Filomicrobium sp. | reverse complement strand
CTTTTCGGCCGGCACAGGGCGGGCGCGGGGCTGCCCAATGCGCTCGAGAAAGTCCGCAGAGCCGGCTTCCGCGAGGCGTGACGCGAGGTCGACGGCTCGAGGATGCGGGCGGTCGGGCACATGGGTCACCGGGCGTCCTCCTTATGCGTCAGGCTCGACTTGGCTCGTGTCCCCGTCGTCGTCCAGTCAGGCTGGACACGGCGCGGCACGAGACTTTTCTTCGCCGCATGGAGGGGGCAGTCTCCCGATGCCTCGACCAGCGTTTGCCGCTCGCGGCGGCTTCGACCGATTAAATCCCTTCGCCCAGGTCGTGTAAAGGAAAGTTTACGTACCGAACTTCTGACAGTAGGGTGAGGCAGGAACGTCCTGGGCTTTCGATCCTCCGCGCGGTCGGTTGCGTTATTGAAGGGTCGGACAATCGCGACTGGCCGTAGCAGCCGCATCAGATGAGTGAGCACGCCCTATGGCAGGATATGACCACAGCCCGCAGCCGCAGCCCTCGCAGGCGCAGGCTGCCAGCGTCGAGCCCGTCGACGTCCTGCTGCTCGGGGCGGGGCTGGCCAATTCGCTGATCGGGCTCTGCCTTCGGCGCTTCCGGCCGGACCTGTCGATCCTGCTGGTCGAGCGGGCGGACGCCATCGGCGGCAATCACACGTGGTCGTTCCATACGAGCGACCTGACGGCGGAGGAATACGCGATCCTGGAGCCGATGATCGCGGCGACCTGGCCCTCGCAGGAGGTGCGCTTCCCGCAGGTCTCACGCGTAACCTCGACGCCCTACAACTCGCTGACGTCGGAGAAGCTGGCGGCAGCCGTCACCGCATCGCTCGGGTCTTCACGCATCCTGACCGGCGCCAGCGTCGTCGAGGTCGGCCCTGGCCATGCCCGGCTCGCCGATGGTCGCGTGCTCAACGCTCGCCTTGTCATCGACGGGCGCGGGGCCAAGCACAGCGACGCCCTGCTCCTCGGCTACCAGAAGTTCGTCGGCCTCGAGGTGGAACTCGAGAGCCCCCACGAGAGCCCGCGTCCGGTCATCATGGACGCGACCGTCGCGCAGATCGACGGCTACCGCTTCGTCTACACCCTGCCGTTCTCGCCGACCCGCATCCTGATCGAGGATACCTATTACAGCGACACCGCCGACCTCGATGTCGCCGCCCTGACGGCCCGCTGCCATGCCTACGCGGCCGATCGGGGCTGGCGGATCGCCGAGGTCGTCCGACAGGAAAAGGGCGTGCTGCCGATCACGCTCGCCGGCCGCATCGACAAATTCTGGGCGGAGGATAGGAACGGAGCGTGCCGGGCGGGCATGCGGGCCGGCCTGTTCCACCCGACGACCGGCTATTCGCTGCCCGATGCCATGCATGTCGCCATGCTGCTGAGCGGTCTCAATGACCTGTCGACGGAAACTGCCGCGGCCGCCGTCGAACGGCACGCCCGCCAGGCCTGGAAAGAGCGGGGCTTCTTCCGGCTGCTCAACCGCATGTTGATGCTGGCCGCTAAGGGCGCCGAGCGCCGCGATATCCTCGAACGGTTTTACACGCTGCCACAGGGGCTGATCGAACGGTTCTACGCGGCCCGGCTGACGCCGGCCGACAAGCTGCGCATTCTGATGGGGCGCCCGCCCCTGCCGATCGTGCGCGCGGTGGGTCAGATCTCCGAGTCGCAGGCGTTCGGTCATCATGCCCGGCGGATGTCCGCCCCCGGCCTTTGACGCAGGGTGCAAGCATGGATGCCATCGTCGCCCAGAGTCGTCAGTCGATCGAGGTGGGCTCCAAGAGCTTCGCCAAGGCCGCACAGTTGTTCGATGCCCGGACGCGCGACAGCGTGCACCTGCTCTATGCGTGGTGCCGCCACTGCGACGACGTCATCGACGACCAGGAGGCAGGCTTCAACACGGGCGGCCCCCTTGGCACGCCGGCCGATCTCCAGGTCCGCGTCGCACGCTTGCGGGCTGAGACGCTCGCCGCCTACAGGAGCGAGGCCGAAGAGCCGGCCTTCCTGGCGCTGCAGCGAGTCGCAGCCGAGCATGCGATCCCGCAGAGCTACCCGCTGGACCTGATCGACGGTTTCGCCATGGATGCGAGCGGCCAGCATTACGAGACGATCGAGGATACGCTGGCCTACTGCTACCACGTCGCCGGTGCCGTCGGCGTCATGATGGCCATGGTCATGGGCGCGCGTGAGCCGGCGGTGCTGCAGCGGGCCTGTGATCTCGGCATGGCGTTCCAGCTCACCAACATCGCGCGCGACGTGATCGCCGACGCTGGCGTCGGCCGCGTCTACCTGCCGGCGCGCTGGCTCGCGAATGAAGGCCTTGCCGCCACGCCCGAAGTCCTGGGGCGGCCG
>JBGSQO010000090.1:0-1923 GCA_041738055.1 Filomicrobium sp. | reverse complement strand
GCGGGCTGGCGCGCCCTGCAGGACGCCCCGCCGCCGGGCCGTCCCAAAGCCGCCGATCAGCCGGCGCAGAAGTCCGACGCAGACTAGTGGCCTGTCTCGCCTAAATCGCTGTGCTGGCCGAATCCTCTGACGATTTAGGCGAGACATGAAAGCCACTAGCAAAATTAATGACTTAGTGTGGCGTTTATCGCGCCTTAATTGACGACCAGTTTGCCGCACGCTGAGGTCAATTAAGGCGCGACGCCACACTAGCCGGACATCAGTCCGTCAGCTCCACCAGCGCGCGGTAGGCATGCCAGGTTGCATGACCGACCAGCGGGAACGCGAGGATCAGGCCGGCAAACAGCGTCAGGATGCCGAGCACCATGAAGCCGGCGACAAGGGCTGCCCACAACAGCAGCGCCTGCGGATTGTGGATCACCGCATTCGCACTCGTCGAAATGGCCGTGACGACGTCGACATCCCGCTCCATCAGCAACGGGACCGAAACCGCCGAGATGGTGAACACGAACAGCGCCAAGGCCGCGCCGACTGCCGAGCCGACCACCAAGAGACCGAGCCCGTTGCTGGTGAAAAGCAGCATATGCACGAACTCCTCGGGCGGCGGCAGGCCCTGACCGCCTGAGAACAGCATGAACAGCAGGAAGGCGAGCTGCATCCAGACCATGAACACCAGGAGCAGGATGACGCCGAAGAACCCCAGCCGCGTCATGCACTCGCGCTTGGAGGCCATGATGTCGGAAAAGGTCGCGACCTCGCCCGTCTCCAGCTTCTTGCTGATCCGGTAGAGCCCGACGGCCAACAGTGGCCCGATCAGCATGAAACCGCCAGCCAGCGCCAGGATCAGCGACTGGAGACCTGCCGACCACAAGCCCACCGTCAATCCGGCAGAGACGATCGCGAAGGCTAGGCCGTAGCCCAGGCTGACCGCCGGCGTCCGCCACAGATCGCGCCAACCGGCCGCAAGCCAGTCCCAAGGCGCGTCGAAGGCGACGCGGCGAACCGCGATGCCGGGCGCAACCACCAAGCGGCGGGACGTCGGGCCGCCCACGTCAGGCACGCCCACGAGATCAGTATCGGTCGCCTGCATCGGTCGTCTCTCCAGTTGTGTGCAAGGTCCGCTCGACGCGAACCAGCGACCACAAGCCACTCGTATTCGCGAGGCTGAATATTGCGTGCCACAATGCCGCACACGACGGACGTGTCAATGGCTAGCTTCGACGTTCGGCTGATCGACATCCGAAATCAGGCGGCAAGCGCCCTCAGTCGATCTCCAGCACCGACATGACCTTGAACGTCCGGAGCGCGCCGTCGTGCTCCTTGATCGACACGTACTCGCCGGGCACGAAGGCGTGCTCGCCAAAGCGATAGCCGGTCTCGTCGCCCTCCGCGTCGCCATGGATGTCGTAGTGGAAGGCCCAGCCACCGCCGCGCTTCCTCACGATATGGCCGATCTCGTCGGGAGCGCCGGCCCAGAACCGTTTCACGCGGCAGCGGTCCTTCGCCTTCTTCCAGTCCTCGGCGATGATGTGTCCGGTCTCGTCGAGGGGCGCGATGAAGTCGTAGCCGTGGGCGCGGCTGCCTTCGGGGTGGTCATGGTCGCGGGCAAGCTCCAGGCGGACGCGGCGCATGTTGGGCAGAAGCGGGGTCATCGTATCTCCTTCTCGGGGCAGCTCGGATGGCAGTCTGCGCTGCGGGGTCGCTGTGCGCAGCTCAGTGGGAGAACAGGATCGGCGCCGGCATATCGGCGGCCATGTCGCGGGTGACGCCGCCGAACACCAGTTCGCGGAACCGGGAATGGCCGTAGGCGCCCATGACGATCAGGTCGGCACCCATCAGCAGGGCTTCCTCGCGCAGCGTCTCGGGCACGGAGCGCTCGCCGGCTTCGACCGCCAGTACGTCCGTCTTGAAGCCGTGGCGGGC